>JAMCWF010000026.1 GCA_023481295.1 Armatimonadota bacterium
CTCTCCTCCAGGAGCTGGCTGCCGGCGGGGCGATTGTAAGGGTCACAACGCCTATCGCCGGCAATATGGCTGAGCGATGGGCATTGCCGGAGGACGCCCGGCTCATCCAGCTCGCTTTCGACGGCGTCTCCCCGACTCAAGATCGCGATCAGGCACGCCTTGGCTTATTGAAACGGCTGCTGGCCGCTGGCGGCCCGATGACGCTGGATCAGATAGCCGCCCGCTACGCCTTTCCGCTGAAATGGCTCCAAAATGCGCTCGATGACCTGCTGCAAAAACGGGAGGTTGTCTACGGCAGAATATCGCCGGGTTCGGGCGAAATGGAATGGTGCGATCGCCGAAACCTGGAGCGGATCGTACATCAAAACCTTGTCATCCTGCGTCGGGAGATCGAGCCGGTTCCGGCCACCGTACTGGCGCGCGCCCTTCTCCAGCGGCAGGGCACGCAGTCGTCTGCCTGGAAGTCGGACCCGGCTTTCGGCTCCCATGATATGAATTTGCTGCCAATGTTTCAGTTGTTACGCGGCATCTCGGCGCCCTACTGGGTCTGGAACTGGTTCATCCTGCCGGCTCGTTGCGAAAGCTACCGCCTCGGTGATCTGGATTCCCAGATTGCGGGCGGCGAAACGATATGGGCGTTAGATCCTTCCCATGACCCTCACCAGCAATGGATCAGATTCTTCAGCAGCGGAGAAGGGCGGCTCTTTTTGCCGGATTCGCTGCCGACGGAGAAGTTGAGCGAGGAGGCGCGTCTCACATTGAACGTGCTGCTAGCGGAAGGGGCGCTCTTTCAATCGGAGCTGAGAGCAGCAACGGGTCTGAATCCGGATCGTCTCAATCAGGCTCTGTCGGAGCTTTTGTATTGCGGCGCCGTAACGAACGACCAGCTTGGCGCGCTCGCCTCACTTCCTCCCTATGCGTGTCCGAACGCAGACAGTTCCGATATAGGCACCGGTTCAGGGCGGTCTCAACCGCCGGCCGCGCCGTTCGGTAAGGCTGATCATGAGTTGGCGCGTTTGAGGGCGGAGTTGCCCGGAAAGCCGCCTGACTACCGTCCCAGCGGGGCAGGCAGGCCCGCCTCGTTAGGGCGCCGCCCGTCGCCCGACCGGTTGCGCGAAGCAAAACGGCGCGTGGCAGACCGCCTTCAGTCCCGCACCGCTCCCACCGCTTTCAGATACGCCGCACCCGAAATTCGTGGTCGCTGGTCCACCCTCTATCGGCCCAGCGTGCTGGGTCCGGAGCTGCAACCGAACGAAGCGGCCAACCGGCAAATCAAGGTTCTATTGGATCGTTACGGGCTGATCAATCGTCTCTGGCTGGAGAAGGAGGGACGAAATTGGAGCTGGCCCGATCTCGAAAAGCAGATGGAGCGGCTGGAGCTGCGCGGCGATCTCCGGCGCGGCATCTTTGCTGAGGGATTGCGCGGTCCCCAATATGCAGCCCCCGAATTTTTGGAGCAGCTCCGAACGATGCGGGGTGCGCCTGCCGCCGGGATCTATCGGGCCATCCACACACTGGATCCTCTATTTCCCATCCTGGCACTGGCCGCATTGGAAAGCGGCGAGTTAGGCCTGCCCCTCACTCCATCTTTCTATCGGATCGCCTATTTCCGGGATGAGCGGCTGCTGATGATCTGGGATGTGCCGGCCTCAGCGCCCGGCGCGGTCAATTGCTCCGATGCGACCTCGCTGAACAGCCCCGAGTTGGTGGCGGCCCTCCAATCGCTGCTGGAAGCCATCGGTTCCACGCGATCCCGTCTGCGCATCGGCCAGTGGAACGGCATACCAGCTCGGCTCTCCGCCGGCGCCGACTTACTGGCCGCCTGCGGTTTCGTGCCGGAAATGGATGACATGGTTTGGGAGCCCGATTAAAGGGGGGCATTTTGCAATACGCCCTCTAGAGATCGGCCTTTTTAGATGCATAACAACCGCAGGGAGACCTGCCTGCTGCCAGGCAGAGGTTTAATCCGATGGCCGGGGCAAATTCAGTCGGCATTGCGGGCGGCTAAGGCCGTCTCCAGTTCGGAGAGTATCACAAGGCTTTGGATCCGCTAGCCGTTTAAGACATTAATTAGGTTGGGATACTGAACGCCGCCAAATGGTGCTTTCGGCCAGTTGCTACGACGCATAGGGCGGTAGGATTGCCGGCTCCAATACCGACCCATACGGCTATGACGGTCAGTGGGGGTACTATACTGACACCGAAACAGGGCTATTGCTGCTCACCCACCGCTATTACGACCCGGCTGAAGGGAGATTCGTAAACAGGGATCCGATTGGCTATGCGGGTGGGGTTAATCTGTACGGGTACGTGGGGAACGGGCCTGTGGTGAGAACGGATGCGAGTGGGCATTGGACGTGTACAAACACCAAGCCTCCGTGTAGATGGATACCGGGCTGGAATGTCATTATGCATTGGTAGTATTGTTACAGCTGTAAGTTTTCTTGCGATAAGCATTGTAACGATAAATATAATTTTACACCAGGTGATGCTTGGCAGCAATGCATAAATGCTTGTGAGAAGGAGTGGCATAAGTGTGAGTCGGATGGGAATCATTTCCAAATTACTATGTGAGGATATAAAATTGGGCGAAGGAAGTACGCGCGTGAATATGCAGAAACGCCTAATAATGGCGTTAAGATTTATAGCGGTGGTGATTGGGAATACACTGATTATCATGGTCATGAGTAGCATACCTATGAGTCCTTGGTACATCCATCACTTTCCAGCTTCAAATACTGCTACAGTAAGTCTATGTTGGTCTATGACCACTGCATTGTGGAATGGTTGGATTTGCGGTTTCCTCCTCGGAAAAGCTAGTTTAATATATGCCCTTATCCCCCCCACACTTTATTTAGGAGGAGTAGCTCTCACTTTATGGTCGCCTATTTTTCTTTTGATAGATTTACAGTATCCGATGATGTTGGCCCTTTCTGAATTAGGTGCAATAATAGCTGTACATAACGCTAGATAATAAAGCGGAGCGGCTGGACGGCAACCAAAACATCCTGTTCACCAGCCTGTATGACGGTTACGGCGCGGGGGCGTCCTACCCGAACACGAGCCACGTCTTTGGTTATGACGGCCAGTGGGGGTACTATACCGACAGCGAAACAGGGTTGTTACTGCTTACCCACCGCTACTATGACCCGGCTGAAGGGAGGTTCGTGAATAGGGATCCGATTGGGTTCAGTGGTGGGGTGAATCTGTACGGGTACGTGGGGAATGATGCGGTGATGGGGGTTGATCCGAGTGGAGAGATTGTTAAATTTTGCTGGAGGCCGGTACTAGGAATACCAGGGATAGGAGGATTACCAGGGAAAGGGACAGCGCATTGGTTTCTTTATGATCCCAAATGCGGCTGTCTAGGCTATGGGAAAGGAGGGGTAATGATTGAGAAAAACAATAACTGTAAAGGAAACAAGGGGGGATTTGGGCCTAACAATGGTCTTCATTGTACGGTATTGCCGGCGACACCGCGGCAAGAGTACTGCCTTTGCGTGGAGGCAAAGAGGGCTCAGAACGGAGGGCTGGTAGGTGGAGAAAAGTGGTTGCCCGTGATGCCGGGGCCGGGGCCTCCGTGGTGGAGGTCTCTGTCTCCTTCCGCACCGCATTTCAATATTCGAGGGCATTCCTGCCAGAACTTCACGAGGGCGCTCTTAGGAGATTGTGACCCGAGAGCGCTTAAGCAAATTCCAAAACCATCTTTTTAAGTTACAAAAGATGTGAGGGGAAATATGGTCTTGAAAGGTCGCGTTGGGGGGTGGTTCGAGGTTGGAAGGCGTGTCATATTTAGCGCTGCAATATCGCTAATTGTAGTAGTGGCTAATTTAGGTGTGGGGTTGGGGATAGGTGTGGAAGCGCACCCTATGAGTATGACATCGAACATCACACACTGGATTAGCCTTATGCCAGGGATCTGTGCACTCTGGCTTCCTACCTCACTCGTGATGTTAACCGACGCGGCCTTCCTCCATACTTTCTTACCACTTAGTCTGGTACTGGCAGGAGCTCTTTACATAGTGATGATATTGCAGCAGAAGTTCGGATATACTCCAAGAGTATGCTTTATTTATAGTTTTGCCACTTTGCAGACGATCAGCATCGTTTACTTTCTGAGCCCCCCGGGGAACTATTTTCTGGACCCCCCGGAGACCATTGGGTTATTCCTTTGGTTACTTCCAAGTTCAGTATGGGGAGCGGCGTATTTCTCAAAGGGATACAAGTCTCCTCATACGTTAGGGGGTTGGTGCAAGAGGATTTTCTTAGGATATTCTTTATAGGAATTTCCATTTGGTTAGCTAATTTTATAATGATAATGATGTGGTATGGGTTTACTCCACATTAGAGGTATCGCACCGTCGGGATTCCATAAACACCGGCGCTTCTGAATTTTACACCTTTGATCCGCAGGGCCTGTCTGCTGCGTCAGGCCTGCCGGCGTTCACCCTCATTCAACCCGGTAACCAGCCCGGTAACCCCCTCTCTCACCCTCTCCTCAGCCACCATCAACTCTGCCACCGTCTTGGCCAATTGGGGGCCTGGGCTGGATTCCCGCTTTCGCGGGAATGACGAAGGGCCTGCCCCCGCGAAGGGGGGGTCGGCCGGAGTGAAGCCGTTCCTCGCTAAAAGCGCCCGGTGGTTCACCCTCAGATGGATGCCGTGATCGGTTAAGATCAAGGGCTTCGGCTCCCGCTTGCGCCCCCCCTTAATGAACCCTGGGGGCAGACTCCCTGCCGGCCTCCAAAAAGGCATCCCTATACCCCGTTGCCTGATCGTTGACACTGACAAAAGGGCTGTGCTACCATTTTGCCGGATGCCGTATCGTTTTTCATCCGATCGGCAAATTCAAGGCATTTGAGGTTGATCCTTTTTGAATATTGAAGAAATCGCGTCTCATCTTCGTCGTGGAACCCGCGGCCTGGTGCCGACAAACGGGTTGGAGGAGAAGCTGGCCCAATCGGCAAAAACCGGCAAACCGCTCACCATCAAGTTGGGATTGGACCCCACCGCCCCCGACATTCATTTGGGAAGCGCGGTCGTGTTGCGGAAGTTGCGCCAGTTTCAAGACTTTGGGCACAACGTCGTCATCATAATCGGCGATTTCACCGCCATGATCGGCGACCCGTCCGGCCGAAATGAGACACGCCCTCAGCTCACTGAGGAGAAGATAAAGGCGAACGCCGCCACCTATGCAAATCAGTACCATAAGATATTGGATGAGCGAAAAACCCAGATCCGGTTTAACAGCGAGTGGCTCGGCAAGCTGAGCTTTGCCGACGTGATCCGATTGGCCTCCCACGCCACCCTGGCGCGGACACTGGAGCGCGACGATTTCACCAAGCGCTACAAGGAGGGACTAAGCATCGGCCTGCACGAGCTGCTCTATCCTCTCTGCCAGGCTTACGATTCGGTGGTGCTGAAAGCCGATATCGAGATGGGTGGCACCGACCAGATGTTCAATATCTTGGCCGGTCGCGACCTCCAACGAGAATACGGCCAAGAGCCGCAGGTCTCTCTCTTTATGCCGATACTGACTGGATTGGATGGGGTGCACAAGATGAGCAAGTCGCTGGGCAATACGGTCGGCATCACCGAGCCACCCAACGATATGTATGGCAAGCTGATGTCCATTTCGGATGTTCTGTTACCGGAGTACCTGGAGCTATGCACCGACATACCGGTTGATGAGATAGAGCGCATGGTAAAGGGGATGAAGGAGGACCGGCTCAATCCGAAGGACGTAAAGCGGAAATTGGCATCTGAGGTGGTGACCATCTACTATGGGCATGAAGCGGCGGCGGCGGCGGATGCAGAGTTCGAGCGCGTTCACTCCGCGCATCAAATCCCCAACCAGATGCCGGAAGTGGAAATCCCATCGGACGGAAAGCCCACCATCTGGATTTGCCGGCTGCTGGTTGATACCGGTTTGGCGAAGGGCACCGGTGAGGCGCGTAGGCTGGTGGAGCAAGGCGGCGTTACCATCAACGGTGAGAGGGTTGATCGCGCCGATGCCGAGCTACCGCTTGGGCAAATCAGCGGAGCAGTGCTGAGGGCCGGCAAAAACCGATTTCTACGGATCAAGTTGTCATCCAGCCGATGAACGAATTAACCCACAATGGACGGGACAACGATGACGATTGAAGCCAGTAACCTCTTCGCTGGTTACGACGGTGCCGATATCATCCGCGATGTAAGCCTGACCGTCAAGCCGGGCCGATTTCTTGGTATTGTAGGGCCCAACGGTTGCGGAAAATCCACCCTTTTGCGGGTATTGAGTCGAACGCTGCGCCCCCGAAGCGGCCAAGTGTGGCTGGATGACGAGCCGATCGAGCGGCTGAGTACCCGGGAGATTGCGCGGCGGCTGGCCTTCCTACCCCAATCCGAACCGGCCCTTTTCGATTTCACCGCCCGCGACATCGTGCTGATGGGCCGCCACCCCCACATTTCGGGGATGAGGGGCGAAACCGCGCGGGACTACGAGATCGCGGCCGAGTCGCTGGCTTTCACCGATACCATCCACCTGGCCGAGCGGGTGGTCGGCCACATATCGGGCGGAGAGCATCGCCGGGTACTGCTGGCCCGCGCGCTGGCTCAACAGGCCCCCAACCTGGCGCTGGATGAGCCGACCGCCCATCTGGACGCCGGCCACCAAATCGAACTGCTCGACCGGGTTCGCCGCCTCTCGCGCGACCGCGGCATGGCGGTCATCGCCGCTTTGCACGACCTCAACCTGGCGGCTGAGTATTGCGATCAGGTCGTATTGCTGGCGGACGGTGCGGTAGTGGCTGCCGGCTCACCGATCGAGGCATTGACGCCGGCCAATGTAAGATCGGTCTACGGCCGCTCGCTGGCGGTTGCAAGCAACCCCTTGAGCGGCGTACCGTGGGTCTTCCCCCATCCTTCCGAGGGTGAGCTAAATCACGATGCTCCGATCATCCACGTCATTGCGGGGGGAGGTGCCGGCCGCGCCATCATGAGCCACCTGGTCAGACAGGGCTACCAGGTAACGACCGGAGTGCTGAATCGCCTGGACAGCGATCATGAGGCGGCACTGGCGCTCCACATTCCGGTTGTGGAAGAGGCGCCCTACTCCGCAATCGGCGAAGAGGCCAAGTTAAGGTGCCGAGAGATGATAGCGAAAGCGAGTGCGGTTGTGATCACCGAGGTGCCGTTCGGGGCCGGCAATCTGGCCAACTTAAAACTGGCCGCCGAGTCGCTGGCAACGGGCGTGCCGGTCATCCTATCCGGGGAGACGCCGGTCGGCGTGAGGGATTTTGTGAACGGCGAGGCATCCCGCATCATAGAACAAATGATCGCCGCCGGCATCGTTATCGCGCCCGATCTCTATCACCTGGAAACTGCGCTCGAACAGTTGGTGGATAAACCGGATATCTCTTCGTGATATAATGATATGCGAGCGGCTTGAATAGAAGAGCTTAAGAGCCTGTCTGACAAATTCCAGGAAATATTTCAATATCGCTAAATCAAGCAATTATCAGTAAATCGCCTCACCCCCAACCCCTCTCCAAGTTTGGAGAGGGGAGCCGGATTTAGCCCCAAACTCTCGCCATGGTTCCCCCTTCCCGCTTCGGGAAGGGGGATAGGGGGTTAGGTATTTTCAGAATTCATTCATTTTGCAGCCGGATAAATCGATGTTAATTGGTTTGTCGGACAGACTCTTAACCGATTACCGCTTATTTTTAAATCCGTATGCTCATAGAAACACTCTACTCCGCCTTTCGCTCAATCAGGGAGAACCGGCTTCGCTCCTCGCTCACCGTGCTGGGAGTCGTCATTGGGGTGGCTTCGGTTATTCTGTTGGTGGGCATCGGAATGGGAGTAAAAGCCGATATCAGTCAGCAAATCGGAAATCTGGGCAGCAACATCGTTTTTATCTTGCCCGGCAAATTGGACCGCAACGGCCAGCCCAATCCGATGTCCATGCTTGGCATCTCCCCTTTAACCAACCAGGATGTACTCACTCTCCGTAAAACGCCCGGAGTTGAGGCTTGCGCACCGGTTACCTTCGTGTACGGCAGTGTGAAGTATCGCAACCACAGCTACAGTGCATTTGCCATTGCGACCACCGCTGCGATGACACAAATCCAGCAGGCAGGCCTCTCTATCGGTCAATTTTTCAACCGAAGCAATGAGAAGGAGCGGGTCTGCGTGCTGGGCGCCGAACCCTGGGGGCACATCTTCCCTCACCAGTCGCCAATCGGAAAAATCATAACGATTGAAGGGGTGCCATTTCGCATTATCGGCTGTTTAAAAAAGCAGCCCGGAGCGTCCCAGCTATTCGGCAACACCTTTAACGACATCATCTACCTGCCCTACCAGGCTACCCACGTCGCCTTGCCGGCCGGCCAGATAAACCGCATCGTGGTGAAAATCAGCTATCATTCCAACCCGAACCGAACGCTGGCTCGCATTCGGAGCCGCCTATTACGAAATCATCACGGTCGTGAGGATTTCGGCATATTAACCCAACACCAGTTGATCTCTTCCATCTATAGCGTGTTCAATATCGTGACCGCTCTGCTTACCGGCATCAGCGCCATCTCACTGGTGGTCGCTGGCATCGGTATCATGAACATCATGCTGGTCTCGGTGAGCGAACGAACAAAGGAGATCGGTATCCGCATGACGGTCGGCGCCCGCCGCTCCGATATTTTCCGCCATTTCTTGCTGGAGGCGATCACTCTATCCCTGCTGGGCGCGATAACTGGCGTACTGCTGGCCGAGGTGATTTGCTTTATCGTGGCGAAGGTTTCGCCTCTCCATCCCCTCATCACCGTTGGAATCATTGGAATCGCATTTGGAGTTTGCGTGGCAGTCGGAATTGTTTTTGGGGTTATGCCGGCCTCGCAGGCGGCTCGAATGAATCCGATCGATGCGATCCGCTACGAGTGATGCTTTGAGTTGAAGCCCGCTTAGTTAACCTAACGCAAAAACACGTTACGCTGGAGGTAATTTATCAATTGGGGTGGCCCTACCACGAAATGGCGCTCAGTCCGCCGGGCGGCAACCAGCGCGCCGATATCCACCGGCTCACCGGGGTCATTGGAGCGCTCTGAATGAAGGTAATGGATGGCGCAGCCCGCCTCGGTTGCGATACAAAAGCCGGCCGCCATATCACAAATGCCCTCATGCAGCCCGACGGTCGCGCAGATCGATCCGCGGGCGGTATAGCCCAGCTCGGCCGCAATGCTGCCTAAACACCGCAACCGCCCCCCTATCCGCTCCACGCTGAGCGTCTTGAGCGCGTTGCTGGTGAAGCAGATCGTATCCTCGATGTGGATATTGTCCTGATCGGTGACCTGCAGCCGCTGCTGATTGCACCAGGCCCCGCCGTTCTTCGTGGCCCAAAACAGCTCGCCCAATAGCGGCAGATAGATCACACCCAGGACGGGAACTTGGTTATAAATGAGCCCCAATGAAACGCCCCATACCGGGATGCCGAAAACCATATTAGTGGTGCCGTCAATCGGGTCACAGGCCCAGAGCGGCCGGTCCGAATCGCCGGTTATACCGTACTCTTCGCCCAGAAAGGCAAAACCGGGCGTTAGGGCAGCCATTTCGGCTTTGAGGTACTGCTCGGTTTCGCGATCCAGAGGTGTAACGTAAGATTGATCCTCTTTATATTCCAGGTCAATTCCGCCCGATTCGCAACCGGCCCGCCGCTCACGCGCCCGATTTCCGACCTGAACCACGATCTTCTTTACCACCTCAACGTCCGGTAAATCCATCCTTCGTCCTTTCCAAGCTGTTATCAATCCGTCGATTAAATACCGTCAAGCTGAACTTGATCCGGCATCCAGCGCTTTCTGGATTCCCGCTTACGCGGAAATGACAAATTCGTGATATTTATTTGCCGGTTTAATATTCAAAACCGCGCCGAGCACCGCCTTCCTCATTCCCGCGAAAGACGGATTTATACTAGACGCCGGCAACAGAAAATCTGGAGCTGGCTACTTGCCGGTCGTTTCAAGATGGGATTCCCGATCCTGAGCCTTGAGCGCAAGGTTCAGCTCGAGGTTTAACATTTCAATCTGTGTGTCCAGCTCGGCAATCTGCTCATCGAGTGCCGGCATCTCGAGCTC
>JAMCWF010000048.1 GCA_023481295.1 Armatimonadota bacterium
CCATCGTCAGCCTCACTTCCTTCTCCTTCTTATTGAGTAAAGGAGAACATTTTGATCATACTTTCGTGTGGATTTCTAATTTGAGGCAACGATCCCTTTTCGTGTGGTTTTTTCGTGAGGCAATTCGACCGGTTGACTCGATTGGGATGGTGTGATAGACTTCTCCCGAAATTCCGTTAGCGACGGTGAGGCATCGAAATGGCGATACGCGTATACCCTTACGTTATTGATGTGATGCGGCGGAGCGATGTGCCGGAGGTCAATGACATTGAGCGTCGGTGCTACACCACACCTTGGCATGAGGATGCCTATTATAACGAGCTGGGCAACTGTTCTGCCTGCTACCTGGTTGCAAAATTGGACCACCAGGTGGTTGGCTACACCGGTATGTGGGTCATCATGGACGAGGCTCATATCACGACATTGGCGGTGGACACACCGTACCGCCGGCAGAAAGTTGGGGAGCGGCTGTTTAATGAGCTCTTGCATCGAGCAGTCGAGATGGGAGCGGAGCGGGCGACGCTTGAAGTGCGAAAAACCAACCTCACTGCGCAAAACCTTTATAGGAAGTATCTTTTTCGAGAGATCGGAGTCAGGCGACACTATTACAGCGACAATCAAGAAGATGCACTGGTGATGTGGGCTGAAAATTTACGAACACCAGCCTATTTGAAACTCCTCGATCAACGCCAACATGAAATCTATTTAGCTTATGATGAATATACTCGGGATCGAAACGAGCTGTGACGAAACGTCGGCCGCCGTCGTGGCCGATGGAGTCACGATTCGATCGAATGTCGTTGCGAGCCAGATACCACTGCATCAGCGATGGGGAGGGGTGGTGCCGGAGCTCGCATCGCGCCAGCACATCGAGCGCCTGTTGCCGGTTGTCATCGAGGCATTGGAACAATCCAGTCTCGATCTACCTGAAATAAATGGTATCGCGGTAACCAATCGGCCGGGATTGTTAGGCGCCCTTTTGGTTGGAGTTTGCGGTGCAAAGTCGCTCGCTTGGGCTATGAGTGTTCCGATGGTGGGGGTCCATCACCTGGATGGCCATATCGCTTCGGCTTGGCTGACTGAACCCGACGTTGAATTTCCCTTTCTCTGCCTTCTGGTTTCCGGCGGCCATACCGAGCTCGTTCTAGTGATGGATCGGCGAAAGCGCTTTTCGCTGGGAAGAACGCGCGATGATGCGGCTGGTGAGTGCTTCGATAAGTGCGCGCGAGCAATGGGGTTGCCCTATCCCGGTGGACCAGCAATCGGTAAATCGGCGGCTTTCGGGTCGCCCAATCGAATTCCGTTTCCTCGCCCATTGCTGAATGAAGGGCTTGAATTCAGCTTTTCCGGGCTTAAAACGGCCCTCATCCGGTTTTTGTCTGAGGATGGGGGCAAAACGTCGGTTGAGGATATTGCGGCTTCGCTCCAGGCAGCCATCGTCGAGGTATTGGTTGAGAAGGCATTTCGAGCCGTAAAAACGGTCGGTGTGAATACTCTGTGCGTGGCGGGCGGCGTGGCGGCAAACCAGGAGCTGAAGAGGCAGTTGATGGCACGCGCAAATCAAATGGGGGTGCGATGCGTGATCCCGCCGCCCATACTCTGCACCGATAACGCGGCCATGATTGCGGCTGCCGGTGCGGTCCGTTTATTGGCCGGAGAGAGGGATTCCCTTCATCTAGACACAATACCCGGCGAACCCATCCCACAATTGGAGACGGCTGAATTAAGACGGTGAAAATGGAATCGTTCTCAACAAAAAACGTAGTGGAACCACTTAACGATATTAATTTTAACTCCGGTGAAACGACCACCTAAACCATCACCCCATCGAGTACCGCGGCGGATTGCGGTGGCTCGATTGTTGGCAATGACGGTTGCCAGCATCCTCTTGAGCTATACGGCAGATGGACGATATATCGCCTATCCAATGCGCCTTTTTACCACCATGATCCATGAGGGCGGCCATGTGGTGGCTACGATCATCTCGGGGGGATCCGTTCAAAAACTTGATGTTTTTCAAAACGGCAGCGGGGTTACCATCAGCAGTGGGGGCATACCGCTGTTGATCTATCCGGCCGGATATATCGGTTCCGCCCTATTTGGGGCGGGCCTCCTGCTGATAACACGCCGCATGAACGGTAAAAAGTTGCTGTTAATCCTGGCCACGCTGCTATTTTGCGAGACGGCATTTTTCATCCGGCCGATCAACGGCGATTTCACCGGTTTACTGGCCGGTTCCGCCCTCGCCTTAATCATCGGCGGAGCAGGCCTGATTTTACCGGAAGGGATCGCGAGTTGGATCGCCGTCTTTCTGGGCGTGCAATGCTGCCTGAATACGGTGTATGATCTTAGAGTTCTGCTGCAAACATCGAACGGTTACCGGGTGCAAAACGACGCCGTTTTACTTGCCCACTACATCCCTTTACCACCCATCGTATTTGCGATAACCTGGACGATCGTTGGGATCGGAGGCCTTATCATTGCTTTGAAAGTCTATCTCAGCGAGCGGTAGTTACTCGGAAAAGCTTCAGTGAAAATGCTGAAATATAAGGCAGGCCTACAGGCGAAGAGCGTGGAGTAGGATAAAAAGTGATCGAGGATCGAACTACATCATTACAACGAGGCGAAATCCGATGACAGAAAAGTCGAACAAAAAGGTCTACTGCGCAATTCAATTACTGGTGATGATTGTTATGGTACTGGCTGCGACTCCGACGATGGGTAAGAACCTCTTGGGCTCCGCTGCAGACCCTGACGGGAGGATATTACCGGCGGGATGGCACGTAAGCGGCGGCGAGGGCAAGATTTTGTCGAGCCGGAATGGAAAGGCCATTCTAGAAGTAGTCGGTAACCTAGTCAACAGCCCAGTGTGGCTGGCGCCAACCCTGCCGTTGACCGGTGGAGAAACCTATCGGTTTGACTACATGACCAGGAATCCAAACGGCGGCAATGGTATCGTGGTGGGAGGTGCCGGCTCGGTGAACCGCGATTTCGCCCCGGGTATAAACTGGCATCACAACCGCTACATTTTTCGATTCACCGATGCCGATGGCCAAAATTTCGTGCGATTGGGGCAGTGGGATTTGGACGGTACCACCCAATTTAAGACAATCAAGTTGATTCCGGTCGAGGCGGTAAATCGACAGGATGGCGGCGTTGTGCTGGGCGAAGGCGAGCAGATAGCTAAAGGTGTTTACACGGACACGCCGGATTACAACTGGTTCGGGTCCAACGTGAATCGTGCGTTGGTGCGCGCTACGGCCGGCTTTAATAGTAACCGATGGATATTTACGGATGGCACCGAAGTCATCTACCAGCACACGGTGGGGAAGTATGAACAGGAGAGCGGTGAGGTTACCGTCGAGGTGAACTATCGGGATGCCGGACAGCTTTTCATATCCGCCAGTCGTGACGGCTTTAATTGGACCCCATTGGGCAGCATGGGCGCGGTGGGGCGGCAAAGCTTTAAAATTCCAAATGACCTCCTTCCAGCGAAGACGATGGAAATACGCCTAAACCGCCCTCCAAACGACGGGGGCGGAATGTTGGAGGTGGATGCCTACCAGTATCGGTCTCGCTTGGCTGGAGATCCGCCGAATGTGGTCGGCGATACCCAATTCGTGGAGATTAAAAACAGCTCTTCTGTGATCAATGCGAAGATTGAGCAAATAAAATCGAGCACGTTCGGCAAGGTCAGCTTCATGCTTACCAACCGATCCAACAAAAGCAGGCATCTGATATGTGAGGTGGTGCCGGATAAGGGAACGCCCGGAAGATTATCGACTTGGGTTAACCCTGACAAAAGCTCCTTGGTGATAGTTCCGTTTAAACTGGAGAAGCCGGGATCGCATACCATCAAGGCGCAGGTCTTGAGTGGAAGAACGGTCGTTTACGAGGGCGCCGCTCAAGTCACGCTCTCGATACTGGATGATTCCAGCTACGGAGAAAAGCTGCCCGGCCCGAAATCGCTGGGCTTATGGACTTGCGGCAGCGGTTGGAAGGTGGGTCGCAAGCGACTGTTGCCGGTCGCACACGCCAATGGGATATTTATTTCACTGGCCGGCAATGAGTACGAAGACACACAACTGGTGGTCAAGCCGGAACGTCCGCTAACGCTGACCGGGTTACGGGTCAGTGACCTCATTTTCAGGCACCATCGAATAGCGGCAAGCCAAATATCGGTGAAGAGGGTCGCCTACGTTCAGGTAACGGTGCCGACCGACAGCTCTTGCGTTACCGGGAAATATCCCGACCCATTGCCGCCCTTGGTGACCCCGCTCAAGCTGCCGGCCGATCGGAACCAACCGTTCTGGATAACCGTTCACACCGAGGCTGGTCAACCGGCCGGCATTTATCGGGGAAATATTCGGTTGCAAACCAGTGACGGATCAGCGGTGATCCCATTAAAAGTCAAGGTTTACGCATTTTCACTGCCGAAACGGTTCCATCTTCGTAGCGGCTTAGGCGTGGATGCTGGAGCGATCAACCAGTATTTTCATCTCAAAACCGATGCTGAAAAGCGGTTGGTGTGGAAGAAGACGATGGATAACTTCGCCCGCCACCGCATCTCCCCCTATAATTTCGCCCCCTATGATCCGATCAGCCTGACCTTCACCGGATCTGGTGAACAGATTAAGCCGGTTCTCCACTTTAGTGCATTTGACCAGCAGGCGCATATATATTTGGATGAGATGCGATTTAATGGATTTGTGCTGCCGATTGAAGGAATGGGCGGTGGTCGTTATCCCGATTATACACCCGGTACACTGGACGGCTTCAAGCAGGGGACGCCTGAGTATGAACGGCTGTTCCGAGAGTACCTCTCAGCCTTGCAGCAGCACTTGAAGCAAAAGGGCTGGCTGAGTAAGGCTTATGTCTACTGGTTCGATGAGCCCAGCCCACAGGACTTTCCGTTTGTGATAAAAGGGATGCAACAAATCCATCGTGCCGCGCCGCTTATAAAGAGGCTATTGACCAAGCAGCCGGCCGGAGCTTTACCGGGGAATGTAGATATCTGGTGCGCATTGACTCCTTACTGGACACCGCAACTGGCGGTAAAAGAAAAGAAATCTGGTGACGAGGTCTGGTGGTATATCTGTACCGGTCCCAAGGCACCCTATTTGGGTGAGTTCATCGATCATCCCGGCGTCCAGTTGCGGCTTTGGCCGTGGCAGTCCTGGCAATACGGCGTGCAGGGGATCCTTATTTGGGATACGACTTACTGGAACAGCCCGGCGCTCTATCCACCACCGAAAGTGCCAAATCCTTGGAAAGACCCTGAAAGTTACGTTTACGGTAATTACCAGCCGAATGGATATGTGGGCCGATGGGGAAACGGCGACGGGAGATTTCTCTATCCTCCCGATCAGGATCCGAATCAGCCTTCAAAGCCGATCCTTATGGGGCCGATCTCCTCAACTCGTTGGGAAAATTTACGGGATGGGATGGAGGATTACGAGTACCTCTGGATGTTGAAGCGGCGAGTGGATCAGTTGTCCGCGCTGAACAAAAAGAGTGGTCAGTTGAATTCTGACTTGGTACGGGCCAAGCGACTGCTGGTTGTCCCGCCCGATATTTCGGTGGACACCACCCACTTCACGTCTAGTCCAAGGCCGATCATGCGGCGTAGGGAGCAGATCGCGCAGATGATCGAGCGGTTGGATCGGTGGGAGGAGAAATACAAAGTATCCAGCTCCAGTAAGCCGTAAGTTCATCTCAGAAGCCCTCAATTTGCCTCGACAGCCGGCATCGGGTATACTTGCGCCAACTTTGAGGAGGTGGACATGCCCCCATACGTCTATCTTAACGGTCGTCTCATCGAAAAGTCAGATGCCTCTATTGCGATTTACGATCACGGCTTTTTATATGGTGACGGAATCTTTGAAGGGCTTAGGGTATACGGCGGCTCAGTCTTTATGCTGGATGAGCACCTGAAAAGGCTCTACCGATCAGCCCAGGCGCTGGGAATCGAGATTAGCATCACGCCCGACGCGATGAAAGCGGCGGTGCTGGAGACGGTGGCCGCCAATCAGGTTACCGGCGCTTATATCCGGTTGACCGTATCCCGCGGGGTTGGATTGGGATTAGATCCCAAGCATATTGATCTATCATCCACCATCGTCATTTCTACCGAACAGATACGACTGTATCCGAGCAGCGCTTATGAGAACGGCCTGGACGTGATTACGGCATCCACCCGCGTGCCGCCGAAGCAGTGTATTGACCCGCAGATCAAGTCGCTGGGTCGCTACATCAACAATATCCTGGCTAAAATGGAGGCGAACCGGGTTGGAGCCGGCGAGGCGCTGATGCTCAACCTGGCCGGAAATGTGGCGGAGGCGACCGGCGATAACCTATTCATCGTGAGAGATGAGGGGCTGATCACACCTCCCACCACGGAAGGGGCGCTGCCCGGCATCACCCGAGCCGTGGTGATACAAGAGGCGAAAAAGGAGGGGATTGAGTGTCATGAGGAGTGCCTCTCTTTGTACGATGTGTACAATGCGGATGAAGCGTTCCTAACCGGCACCGCGGCCGAAGTGATACCAATGGTGCAGCTTGACGGCCGTAAGATAGGCGGTGGCAAGCCGGGGCCGATTACCCGCCGGCTTCTCCATCTCTTTCACGAGTCAACCCACCGTTCTTAACCAGCGGCAAGTAATGAAAAGCTCTTACCAATGTTTTCGATGCGATAGTCCGGCCGATTTTACATTAGATAATGGGGTGGCAGTCACCTCTTTTTGCCACCAATGCCTCAAGTCAGAGTTGAAGCTAAAGGTTCCTCTACTTTCAGTCCTAGCCATTTCACTTTGTGAGCGGCTCTGGTTGACTGAGAACAGCAACCGAAGAGCCAGCGCATTGGAAGAGATAGAATGCCCGATTTGTGGAAGCACCTGGAACCAGTTGAGCCATGAAGAGCTATTGGGTTGCTCAGCTTGTTACAATACTTTCCGCCCGCTTTTGCTACCGAGCTTAAATTCAGATGAATGCGCTGACGATACTGAATCGAGAGTTTGCCGCGGATAGGCTATTCGAAACGGGATGCCATCCCTACCAAGAGATCGTCATCTCCACGCGGTGTCGTATTGCCCGCAATCGCGCCGACACTCCATTCCCACATCGTCTGAGCGATGAGCAGCGCAACGCTTTGGCCGAGGAGTCGGTTGACTGCTTCCGAGAATCGGATTTCTTTCGGGCAGGCCAGGTCGCCGAGATCGCATCGCTGGATGGGCGGAGCCGAGAAACCTATATCGAACATCGGCTGCTTTCCCCACAGATGGATTTCAATCGGAGCGGCGCCTTTTTGATGACCTCAAGCGATGGTTGCCTGTCACTATTGATCAATGAAGAGGACCACTATCGGGTGCAGGTGATTTTCCCCGGGCTGCAGATTGGATTGGCCGTTAAACATGCAATGCGTTTCACTGATGAGTTGGCCCAGAATATGCAGTTAGCTTGGGATAAGGATTACGGGTATTTAACCGCATCGCCGTCCAATGCCGGTGCTGGAATACGGGTCAGCGCGTTGGTTCATCTTCGGGGTCTGGCATCCACCGGCAGGTTGAACGATGCCATCATTGCGGCCCAAGTGGTTGGATGTTCGGTGCGAGGTGTGTATGGCGAGGGGAGCGAGGCGGTGGCTGAGATTTACCAAATATCCAATCAGTGGAATTCGGGTATAGAGGAACAAGAAATCATTGCCCGCGTAGAGTCGGCGGTTGGTTATATGATTGCACAAGAGCGCCAAGCGCGGGAATCGATATTGGGTAGCCCCATTCGAAGGGCGGCGTTGAAGGCGGATGTCCTAACGGCGTTGGAACAGCTTGTTGAAACCGATATGAGCCTGGCGGAGGCGGCATCGCTGCTTTCCGATTACCGATGGGCGGCCGCCGAGAAGATCGTTGCGGGCGATCTAAGCGAATGCGATCGTCTGCTCGCGATTGTTACTACAGGGATGATCATGAGAAATAAAAAGCATCACGGAATCGTAGCTTTAAATGAGAATATACAGCGAGAAACGATACGTATGTGGGTGCAGGCAATGGTAAGCAGGATTCAAGGCGCGTGAGCCGATATCGGTGTAACAGTTCAGTTTTACGGGAATTATTGAAGGGCGTTGGATTTCTCCCTAATCCCGTCCTTCCCCCTCAGAGGGGGAGGGTTGGTTTCATCGGTAAGCCACTCAAATGAAGCGGCCTCCCTCCCCCTCTGAGGGGGAGGGTTAGGGTGGGGGTGGATTGTGTAACCGAGAATGATACCCGCAGTACTGACCTCATACATATCGGTATAAAATATGCGTGTTTTGAGGTAGCATGAGACTATCCCAAGTCAGTATGCCAGCATCAGGTACTGAGGGGAAAAGATTATATCGGTTGTTCGCTACAATATATTAAGCTGAGATGCGGTGGTTCCCGATAATTTCGGTGGATGACGGTTATATTAGCAAGCGAGCAATCAACAGATGCACTTATTGAGTAGAGCGCTTTGATTGAGGAGGTGTTCTGGTTGGATGTCCGGAGCAAGGTGGGTCTCTAGACCAAGCTGGAAATATGAAGAGAATGCTGCTGCAGCCCTAAGCTGGCAATGAATGGAGGCGAGATAGGCCAGTGGTGGTAGGGCGCGTGGCGGGAGGTTAACAATGTGGCAACGATTTACGGAACGAGCTCGGCGTGTCGTCTTTTTTGCTCAAGAAGAAGCGGGTCGGCTAGGTGAGAACTATGTCTCTACGGAACACCTGTTACTGGGCTTGGTGCGGGAAAACGATAGCGTGGCGGCCCGCATTTTGGACCGATTGGGTGTAAGTCTAGGTCGGATTCGTTCCGAAATCGAACGGCAAGTAACCCGAGGCGACGGCCGCCTCGGTCAAGATATGCAACTTACGCCTCGGGCAAAACGGGTAATCGATCTGGCCTATGATGAAGCGCGCCAGCTCAATGATAATTACATCGGTACCGAGCATCTGCTGTTGGGGTTGATTCGAGAAGGAGAAGGTCTGGCTGGTCGCGTCCTTAGCAAATTGGGTGTGGATCTGGAACGTACCAGAAGGGAAGTTCTTGCGTTGCACGACAACGATAGTACTCAAAACCCTCGCCCTCGCCGATCGGGAACGCCAACTCTGGATGAGTTCGGCCGTGACCTGACCGAGATGGCTCGCAACGACAAGCTGGATCCGGTTATCGGACGGCATGAAGAGATCGAGCGGGTTATCCAAATCCTTTCGCGCCGCACTAAAAACAACCCCTGCCTGTTGGGAGAGCCCGGCGTCGGCAAAACAGCGATCGCGGAGGGTCTGGCTCAGCGAATTGTGACCAATGATATTCCCGATACCCTTCGCGATCGGCGGATCGTTGGCCTCGATTTGGCCGGCTTGGTGGCCGGCACCAAATACCGGGGCGAATTCGAAGAGCGGATGAAGCGGGTATTGGAAGAGGTTCGCAAGGCAAAGGGCGAAGTGATTCTCTTCATTGATGAGCTGCACACCGTGGTGGGGGCCGGTGCGGCCGAAGGGGCGATTGATGCCAGTAACATCATGAAGCCGGCTCTGGCGCGGGGTGAGCTTCAATGCATCGGTGCGACCACCCACGATGAGTTCCGAAAGTACATCGAGCGGGATGCAGCGCTTCAGCGCCGGTTTCAACCGGTGAAAGTTAAGGAGCCGTCGGTTGAGGAGTGCATTGAGATACTGAAAGGTTTACGGGAGCGCTACGAATCGCATCACCGGGTGCGGATCACGGATGAAGCAATTGCGGCAGCTTCCCGCCTGGCTGACCGCTATATCACGGATCGCTTCCTTCCCGATAACGCGATTGATGTGATTGACGAGGCGGCGTCTCGGGTCCGCCTGCAGTTCTCGCTTCCACCTCGCGATTTAAGGCAAGCAAA
>JAMCWF010000016.1 GCA_023481295.1 Armatimonadota bacterium
ACAACCTTTTAAGTTTCATCTATGGATGGGACAACGTCTGACAATACCCATATGGCAAAGATACGATGCCATTGAGGAGGAGCGCGCAAAGTGAAGCGAAGTACTATCGCCACTTTTTTCATTCAACATCCGCTTTGTTTTCAAGGCGCATTCAATTGCATTAGGATCACGGCGCTTAGCATTGGTATCCTCATCACCTCTAAAATCGCTCTTGCCGGTGTAGCTGCCCCCAAACAGATTTCAAATGGCTTGGTAAGCGTCCGCGCCATCGCTGATCAACATGGAAGCTGGACCGGCTTTCAAGTCATTTCCCACCGAGGAGCGATCGCCGCAACGGTGGGACTGAGCTCAATTAGATTGATTGAAGCTAAGCACTGCCGGATCGGTAAAGCCAGCCTACGCTTTGTTGGTCTGAAGTCAAATCCCAGTGATATGATCGAATTCAGCACGGAGGACGCAATCACCGTCAAGCTGATAAAAGGCAGCGCCTATCCTGAAATTGCATTTCGACTCAATCTCGTCCATTTCAATGCTCAGCGGTGGCAGCAAGCGGCCGGAGCACAGCCTTTTCACTTCTTAGCTCTTTTTATGCCCAGAGCGGAGGTTTGGCAGCAGGAGGTTTGGCTGAACGCGACCCCCTATGTGGATAAATTCCCGCTCTTGAAAGACGTTCACGTCGGCACCCCCGAAATATCTGCTTACCACTACAACCGAACATGGAGCTACACTCCGCCGTTCGGCGCTTTTTCAATACCGGTCATCGGCCTATGGAACCCAAGCGACGGCCATTACGCCGGCTATGAATTTGAAACGACCCGGTTGAAGGATAACAGTGAAAAATACGTTGCGGCCGGTTATCACTGGCAACCGTCTTCTGGATCGATGCTCGGCGGTCTCCATGGACAGTTCGTTGCGCTCGTCTATCCTTACGGAGGGCATGGTTATCAATCGCTGATCTTCCCGAAGAGCGGAGCGGTCATCGAATCGCATGGGAGGCTGCTTTGGAGTATGAATTTGAAGGCAACCGGCGATCCCAGCCGGTTGTTATGGGGTTTTCTCTGGCGCCATTATCGAAACTTACTGCCGAGGGTACCGGCTCGGGATAATCTTTCGTGGCTGCCGGGTGAAATCCAATTGAAAAGCTTCCCCGGACCGGCTACCACTCAGCTTTACGGTGGGCCGGAGGGCACATTTCAGGTGCCGGGATCATTGCTGCCAGGCGGCTGGGGTTGGTACTTGGAATCGCCAACCTCGGTGGCCATCAGCACCGGCGACACCGCCACCCTCAAGGCGCTGGAGGCGGAAGCAAAACGGCTGCTGGCCTACGCGAAACATTTTAAATCAGGCAATGAGGAGTGCGTCTATTGGGAAAAACCGTTGAAAGGAAACTGGGCTCCTGAATGGGGCGGACCGGCGGCGACAACCATCCATAACGCGAACGGCTTTGCGTTCGGAAGGCTTTACCTTTCACTCTACCGTTACGCCGGCCAAAAGCAATACTTGCCGATCATAGACGGCATCTTTAACTGGGCGAAAAACATCGCCTGGACGCGGGCCGAGTTTTCCGACGTTCCCTCTTCTCCGTTTGCGATTGGCGGCACCTTGCCGACCGCGTTTTGCCTAGCCTACTATATGGCTTTTAGAAATGCGCCGGATCGGTATCACCGCATACAGGCAAAGGAGGCGCTTGATTTGGCGCGAACTTTTGTCTATCGCTATATGATTATTTGGCCATCCGATAACAACCGCGATGATGATCTCCATCCGGAATTTCTATGGGGCGGTGGAAATAGCGGACGCGATTGGATGGGAGCCGGCACTTCCAACGAGGTGTTCAATAACCTGGATACGCTAGCCCAAACCGCGGTGGAGACCGGCGATCCGATTTTAATGTGGGCGCTTCAGGGATCGCTCAACACCTGGCATCAGATGTATCAAGACGTTTACCGGCCATCCATCGCTCAGTATCGCAACACCGATATGGCGGAAGGTTTCGGGCTGTTCCCCGGCAATATCTATGGGGTCGGGCGTTATTCTAGCTACGGATTTTCCATTCCGCTCTGCATGATTGATCCGGTGGGCAAATCTCGCCTTCGGGTTCTTGCCGGATGTCACGCTGCAATGGCATTCGATAAAGATGGGGTGGCCAGCAGTATATCGGACTATCACTACTCGCCGGACGGCAATCTTTCCTTTATCGTTCACACCAGCCTGCCCGCGGTGGATGTCTCCTTGACCGTTCCTTATGAAAATATCCACCACCAGCCGGTCGCGATCGTCTACCATGGCAGAAAGACCTTATTGACACCCGGAAAAGAATACCGGCGCCCGAAGATTAACCTTTGGTCCCTCTATATTCCGGATTTGCATAACGGCGCCGAAGTGATCGTCGGCCATCCGGATGAGAGAACAAAGCAACTGCCGGTTCATCCTCCCCTTTTGCAAAAAATGCCGGTCACCAAGATGCAAGAGGGAGGCTTTGAAACGATTGCCCTGCCGTCCAATGCCGCCGAAATTGCTAGCTGGCAAGATTTAAGCTCATGGGCAGGTGTGCCGGGCGGCCTCATCTGGACCTGGGGCGTGCCGTTTGCCTTTCCACCCGCCGATAATCTGAGGGCGGTGGCGGGTAATACGGTTATGCTGCCGAAGCCGATATCGGGGCCGACGACCCTCTATCTGGCGTTTAGCGCTGGAAATGGGCAACGACCTTCGTTCATGTTATCCAAAGGGCGGGGTGTTCCGGTAAATCAAAACCTGGAATCGATGGTATGGCATGGCTGGCCGCCGATCTTTCACCGGCAGATATTAATGGCGCCGGTCACCATCGCCGGTGGCGAAAGAGTTACTGGAATCAATCCGGGCAACCGTGTGGTCTGGGCGCTAACCGCCCAAAAATTAACCACCATCGCCAATCGAATTGAGACGATTTTGGTCTCCGCTCATCAAAGCTATCTAACCGGCCTCCATCAGCAACAGGCTTTAAATGCATTGCATCAAGTGGTGATGAGTATCCCGGCCGGCAGTTTTGCCATTTTGCCCACCAGCTTTAACCAAACCAACATCGGCAGTGACAATATCCTGGTCAAAGCCGGTTTGCCCGACCAAGGAGTTATGCTTACGCCCGATCAACTGGTGGACCCCGCACAATTCAATGCGAAAAGGTTTCCGGCGGCGGTTGATCTGGATGAGGAAAACTACAAGCAAACGGTCCATCGTCCCAGAGATGCGGTGGAGGCGCTCAAAAGGTTTTTAGCGGGGGGAGGTATTTTGCTTTTTATTGGGCAGGGTCCCTACCCAATGGCTTACGGCAACGGCCCGAACGGCTATCATGATCACCAATTGTTGCCGCCGCAATTTGGATTTCCCCTTTATAACTCGATCGAAACGCTCCCACAGCAGCCGCCGACCTTCCATGGGACTCCGGAAGCCGTCAAATCTTTGGGATTGCCTGTTACTTTGCCATATCCGCTCGGAGACCCGCGATTGCGAAGCGTCAGCCGATCCGATATTCCGGCCAATATCCGATACGTGCCGCTTTATACCGTCAGCGGACCGGATGGTAAAAGCTACGGCGATGCGGCCGGCATGATACGCCTGCCGAGCGGGGGCCGCATCATCTATTTTTGGGGCGGGCTTTTACGAGATGCTCAACGAGATGCACCGATCGCAGAGGCAATCATCCGTCATTTTCTAAGAGGCAGATAATTTCGCGTAACAGTTCAGTTTAACGGGAATCATACTCGATTACACAACCCACCCCAACCCTCCCCCTCATAGGGGGAGGGGGAATAGATTGTCCGCGCGCGGGTTCCTTTCCCCTTCCAGGAGGAAGGCGAGGATGGGGGTGATGCTCCCGTCACCAAACAAGATTCCCGTTAAACTGAACTCTTACAATTTCGCCCTATGCATACAATCAACGCCATTATTGCGTATAATAAGGAGATTTTGTGCGACCTCCCGCTGATCTGGTCTCAGACGAGACCTTTTGTGAATGGCTCCAGTTTTTAGCTGCCACCTCCAATTGGCCAGAAAGCGGCTTTGCGCGATCGGTATCGCAGCCGGTTATCCGATTCACCCACACGGCGCACCAAGAATTCAACGATGAGCACAATATTTGTATATCGAAAGTAAAAGGAGGAGTTACTCGAGGATGGAGAATCTATCGTCTTCGCCGGTAAAGGCGAGACGACGTTTCAGGCTGCCGGTTTGGATCTGGCTCATCGGGCTGGCGATGATTGTTGGATATGGATGGTGGTGGAATGTCCACCGATCGATACCCCTATCGGAAGCGATCAGCCCGGTATACTGGTACAAGCGGTTTCTGGGCGAAGACCTCTACGATCCACATTATCGCATTCTCTACCATGGCAATCGCGCTTTACATGAGGTGGCTTTAACCATTGATGACGGCCCGCACCCGCAATATTGCCCATCGTTACTTGCCATTTTACGCCATTACCACGTGCACGCCACCTTTTTTGTGGTTGGACAGCGAATGAAGCAGTGCCCCTATCTGGTTCAGGACATGCTGGCGGATGGGAATGAGGTCGGCAACCACACGGTGGATCATATCCGATTGGTCACGTTGAACAACGAAGAGATATGGCATGAGATAAACGACAACGATATCAACTTCTTTCGGATTACAGGGCACCACATGACGGTGATGAGGCCGCCGGGCGTGGATTACAACCCACGGGTGCTGAAAATAACCAAAGAGCTGGGCTATGTGGTGGTCTCCTGGACTTGTGCGGCCAGAGACTACGATGAGGAGACGCCAGACTTTATTGTCAACCGCATTCTGGATCGGACCGAAAACGGCAGCATCATTTTGCTGCACGACGACCGCCCAGAGACGGTCGTGGCATTGCCCCGGATCATATCGGCCCTTTTGAGGCAGGGGTACCACTTCGTCACCATTGCTCAGATGCTAGCCCATCTGCCGCATCCGGTGATCATTCAACCAAATTAGTATTTAGGCTGGGTTAAGAGAAGATTTGTCATTTTTTGCATAGTTCGGATTAATAACAAACGAAAATTAATCTGAAATGAACTCAAAATAGTACGATTGGGGAACCATTCCGGTTCACACCGACGTAAAATGGTTTATAAGGAGGCGACATTGGATGGAGTTGAGCGAAGCACTATCACTGCGCAAAGATCGGGTTTGTTCCGAATTCGATGAGTTAGTAAAGCGAACTCATCGTCAAGCCTACAATATCGCTTATCGCTTGAGCGGGAATCACGCCGACGCTGAGGACATCACCCAGGAAGCGTATTTGCGGGCTTTCCGATTTTTCGACCGGTACAACCGAGAAATGCCATTTGAAAATTGGCTTTATCGAATTATTTCCAATGTGTTCATTGATGAGGTGCGAAAGCGCCCCAAAGTAAAGCTCCACTCCCTCGATCAGCCGTTGAATAACGGAGCCGAATCGAGCGAAATCTGCCTTGAGATACCTGATTCCAAAGATGATCCGGAGCAGATCGCAATGCGAACGACGCTGGGTGAACCGCTGCAAACCGCACTCAATTCACTGCCGAACGAGTTTCGCATTACCGTTATTCTCGCCGATGTGGAGGGGCTTTCTTATGAGGATATTGCAGAAGTGATGGGCTGCTCACTGGGGACGGTCAGATCTCGCCTGCATCGCGGACGCAAATCTCTCCGCAAAAAATTACAAAACACATTGGCATAAAATATGGGGAGTGATTTATCGTGACTTGTGGAAAAGTCAAAAGCTTATTGTCTGCTTATCTGGATCAAGAATTAAGCGGTTGTGAAACAATCGAGATTCGAAACCATCTAAGTGTTTGTGAGGATTGTCGGTGTGAGCAGCAGAACCTACTTGAAACCAAAGCAATGCTGGGTAATCTATCCTACTGTGAACCACCTTCCGGCTTGGATGAGAAAATCCTCCTGAAAATCCGTACCTCCGAGAAAGAGCCGTTCAAAATACTCTGGCAAATCAAGTTGCCGGACATGCCTTGCGATTCCCGCCGCCGGATCCAATACGCCGGGCTTTGTGCCGCATTGGTCTTAGCCGTAATTGTCTTTTCGACGCCACCGTTTCGAAATCACGGCAATAAGATCAATCCCGCCACCTTCTCGGTGATCCCTCAATCTCCGCAGGCCAGCATGAGCGAGTATATTCCGCTGCATCAGGACTATCAGCAGGCACTACCATTTAATCCAGGTGGTAATTTCCCGATCAACACGGTTCCGGTCCGCTGGACGGTTCCAGGGCGATAACGGCTGATCGCGATGACTGGTGCGCCTTCAAAATCAGGCGCCGCGGTGATTCTGTTCACTGCGGCGCTTGTTATTTTGACAGTTGATTGCTCGACTGCCGAAACACCGGCAATCAAAATCCTCCGGCATTCACTGAACTCCGAATGCCACCTAAGTTACGTTGCTCACGAAACACAAGTCGTCCTGGTCGGCATCGGCGAGCAGACCATTGTCCGAAACTGGATCGCTCGGAGCGGGGGCGGCAGCTTAATTACCCGCTGCCTCTGTCCCAGTCAGTGCGAGGGTAATATATCGGACGATGACGGCCACTGGCTTCGGGTGTATAATCCCCATACTCATCACCTCACGGTCACCCGATCGGCGGCGAAATGCTTTTCCCCCCATGAAATAGCGCTTATTATGCGTCGCATATGCGAAAACTACTCCGTTCAATATGCCGGTACCAGCCGAGCGCCTGGGCGCCTATGCGACGTCGTTTCATTGATCCCATACTCTCACTATGCTCATTCTCGAACCATCTGGGTGGACCGCACAACGGGCCTGCCACTCTGGGTACAAGTGAAAGATCAAGATGGCCACCTGTTAGAGCTGACAAAGCTCTCGCTCATTCATTTTTATCGGCGATTACCCACCAAATATCTAGCCGTCTCAATTCCCAAAGCGAAACGAAAAGTGACCATTGCCGGAGACCCTCCTATCCACCGCTTGGATCAGCTTCAACGAATCGCCGGCTTTAACCTATCAATCCCGCTATGGCTGCCGAGCGGTTTTGAGTTCGATTACGGTGAACTTTTTCACATGTCGGGCAAGGCGGTCGCCTGCCTTCGCTACAACGATGGACTGAGCGGGATCTCGATATATGAGACCTACGCGCGACAAAAGAGGCCGTTAGGCTATCACCAATTGCTCTTCACTAGCATGCCGGACGGTGAAGCAAGGGTGGAATGCTACGACTCCAATCGGGATTTCGATCTGATCGGCCCCATTGAAGTCGGTTCACTGGTTCGGTTGGCTGAGGCGCTGGATAATTCAAGAGGCCGTGCGATCGCTACGTCAATCTGCGACGAATTTCGGGTGTCATTGAAGCGGATAGACGGCCTGAGAGATCGCGGCCTCGGTTTCGACACCATCGCCGCCCTACTGGAGATCAGCCAGGAATGCCATCATACCCTTCATCAACTCTTGGGGCTCTACTATTCGGGTTACAATTGGGAGCACATCGCCCTGCGTATGCATTTAGAGCCGTATCACATCTATCAGTGGTTGAGCCTGCTGAAAAACGGCCATCCTTCCGATCGCTGATCTTTCAACCCTCTCCATCGTCTGTCAATCTGTCATTCACTACGATGCAGATAGGGAGAATGCACTCCGTGACGGAGAGGAGTGAATGTGTCTCTCGCCGTTTGCGGTATACCAATACCAGGTGGAGCTTATAATGACACGTTAGTTTGAATGGCTGTCGGCGTTAGTTGAAATGAATGAGATGCTTTGAACAGCGGAATGGAGTTGAATCTATGAGCGTTACCTGTATTCCAATTCGAGCTTGGCGGATTGCTATAATCAGTGCCGCCCTATCTCTGTCGCCCCAGCTCTTGATGGCGGATCAGAATAGCATAGGCGGCTTAAAAGATCTTCAAAATACCTTCGTCTCCATCGCGCAACGCCTTGAGCCGGTGGTTGTCACCGTGATCAGCGAGCGGGTCATCCGCGCCCATTTCTTTGGAAGATCGGGTCAGGGTGGTCAAACCGGTCCCGATTTCACCCCGAACTTCCTTCGAACGGAGGGTACCGGCAGCGGCATCATCATCCGGGCGGACGGTTGGATTCTCACCAATGACCATGTGGTGGACGGCGCTGATCGCGTCATCGTTAAGTTACGTGACGGCCGAGAGTTCGACGGCACCTGGTATGGAGATTTCAGAAGCGATCTTGCCGTGATTCACATCCCGGCCACCAACCTTCCGGTCGCAACCCTGGGTGATTCAAGCCGGGTGCGGATCGGACAGTGGGCGCTTGCAATCGGCAGCCCCTTCCAGTTTGCGGGCACCGTATCGGTTGGAGTGATCAGTTCGATGCACCGCCGCGAAGAGATTCCCGATGAACAGCGCGGGATGTATCGCCTATACCCCGATTTAATTCAGACCGACGCTGCCATTAACCCGGGAAACTCCGGTGGGCCCTTGGTGGATATCAGTGGCAAGGTAATCGGATTGAATACCGCCATCCGCACCGAATCGGGGGGCAGCGTTGGAATTGGATTTGCAATTCCGATCAATATCGCCCGGTATGTGGCCGGCGAACTGATTGAAAACCATAAGGTGAATGCCGGCTATCTGGGAGTAGACCCAACCACTGTGACCCCGCCGCTGGCCGCCGCCTATCACGTAAGCTACGGCGCCTTGGTTTTAAATGAGCCCGATCCCAGCTCTCCGGCCGGCAAAGCCGGTTTGCGAATCGAGGATGTGGTTACCCGCTATGACAACCTCCCCGTAACGAGCGAAAGTGGCCTGCGGGAGGCGATTATGGAGACGCCACCAGGAACCAAAGTGAACATCACCTACGTGCGAAACGGCGAGGCTCGCTCTATCACTGCGACCATCACCGCCGCGCCTTCCGGGACCGGCGGCCCAACCGAGACCATTCACACTGACCAGCCGGTTAAGCTGGGTATTGGAACGGTTCCGCTGACCAGTACTTTTGCCCGGCATATGCGGCTTTCACCCGATACCACCGGGGTAATGATTCGCCACATTGATCCGATCGGCGCAGCGATCAATTCCAATCTGCGGGTGGGTGACATTATATTGCGTGTCAATGGCACCTCGATCGCCGATGTCGATACATTTCAGAAAATGGCCGATCAATTTAAAACCGGCGATCTGGTCCGTATCGTCTATCAAAGCTACCGCGGCAGTGCGTGGATTACCCGGCTCGCTCTCATCCCGATGGATTAGCGCCCAATAGCAGTAAATTCACTGGAGGGGTAAAAAGGGTTTCGATCAGCGGCCGGCTACCGGTTTAGCCGGTGAAGTTTCGGGGGTTGACTCCATCATGCCGTCTTGCATGCCCATCATGCGTTTGGGTTGTCCGGTGGAACCCTGGGCGTCGCCCAAGTCCACCTTTGTTCCAAAGGCAGGATGCGCATAAGAGAGGTGGGTGCTGCCTCGCGCCAGAATATGCTGATAGTTCGCACATTCTCCCTCAAATGGTTCGCCGTGATTCCAGGGCACCCACGACCGTGCGTTGCAGTAGTGGCATACGTAAGAACGGCGAAACCGGTCGGCGGTGCGGTTCGGGTAGGAGCGATGAAGCAGGTGGCCGTTGAAAAATAGTACATCGCCCGGTTTCATCGGAACCGGTGCCGCCGGCGGGTACTTGCGAGTTACCGGCGTGAGGCCGTTCATGATATCGTCGAGATGGCTCACATTCTCCACTTTGAACAGGTCATCGAATACGCCCTCGGCATGAACCAACCCGTATGGGGTGGTTGGCGGATAGATGGGCTCGCAGTTGGAATCGGGGATCACCCATAGGCAGCCGTTCTCCTCATCGGCCGGGTCAAGCGCGTACCAGGCTCCGA
>JAMCWF010000020.1:0-1139 GCA_023481295.1 Armatimonadota bacterium
TTAGTTATGCTCCGCTTTGTATTGGAGAGCGGGGCTTCAAGAAACGGGTAAGCGATTAAAGCTCGTAGAGAAAAGATTGTGCGTTCTAACGGACGCACGGGCACTTTGACAATAAACCGTTATCATTATTTTGAAAGGAGGTGCCGTGGTTGACGAAAGAGATAATCGTCAACGTTGGTGAACGTGAGACGCGCATCGCGGTTTTGGAAGACGGCAAGCTTTTTGAGCTTCACATCGAACGCGAAGAGCGAGTGGTCGGCAGCCTGTTTAAAGCTCGGGTGGATAACGTACTGCCCGGTATGGACGCTGCTTTCGTTGATATCGGCCTCGAACGCCGTGCATTTCTTTATGTTGGAGATGTACTTCCATCCATTGCTGCCGACTTAAACGGCGGCAAAGTGGGATCCCCCCAAGCTGCTCAACCGACCGAAAACGGCCACCCGGTGGTTGCAACCGAGGATACAGAGGAAACGGAAGAACCGACCGATGAAAATGAGCTAGAGGCCGCTGAAACCGGCAATGGTCAGCCGAACCCCCGCCAGTTCGCTTTCCGACGCTCAATCCTGCGACGGCAGCAAATTAAAGACGTTCTGAAAGTCGGCCAGGAGATCGTGGTTCAGGTCATCAAAGGACCGCGGGGCACCAAGGGAGCGCGGGTTTCAACCCGGATTTCGCTGCCGGGGCGTTACCTGGTTTTGATGCCGGAAGCCGATAATGTGGGGGTTTCCCGTAAGATTGACGACCCCAAGGAGCGGGAGCGGCTCAAGAAAATCGGAGGGAAGCTGCGGGAGCCAGGATTCGGCATCATTCTCCGCACCGAAGCGGAAGATAAGACGGAACAGGAGTTGCGCCTCGATCGTGATTTCTTGCTCAAGCTCTGGCAGCAAATTTGCGAAAAGTCACGCGCCTCACAAGCACCGGCGGTCGTTCATCGGGACCTAACTCTGGTCTATAAAGCCATCCGTGATATTTTCGGCTCCGATGTGAACCGCTTGGTCATCGATGATCCAGCCGAATACGAATCGGCCTGCAAGCTGCTGGATATGGTCTCACCGGAGTTGAAGCCGAGGGTCCACCTTTACAGCGGCGGCGTTCCCATCTTTGACCACTTTAACCTGGAAGCCGAAATCGAGCTTTTC
>JAMCWF010000020.1:1149-9811 GCA_023481295.1 Armatimonadota bacterium
GTGACTTTTCGCAAATTTGCTGCCAGAGCTTGAGCAAGAAATCACGATCGAGGCGCTCACCACCATTGACGTGAATACGGGTAAGTTTGTGGGAACGACCAGCCTGAACGAGACGATCGTTCGCAATAACCTGGAGGCGGTCAACGAAATCGCACGCCAATTACGCCTGCGAGATATCGGCGGAATCATCGTGATTGACTTCATTGACATGTCAAATCCAAAGGACCGCCAGCAGGTGGTGCGCAGCCTTGAGCAAGCGCTGCGCCGTGACCGATCGAGAACCAAAATATCACATATCAGCCCGCTCGGTCTGGTCGAGATGACCCGCAAGCGCACCGCTGAAACGATCACTGACTTTTTGACCGAGCCCTGTCCGTACTGCTCCGGCCGTGGTCACTTGAGTTCACCGGAGACGGTCAGCATCGCGATTGAACGGGAAATTAATCGGCAAGCGGCCGCCCGGACCAGAGAAGCAATTATGGTGATTTGCCATCCCGACGTGGCTGAATTTTTAATCGGGCCGGAGGGAGCAACCATCGAAAGGATCGAGCGGGAAGTTCAATGCGCGATCTATATTCGCTCCGATGCCGAGCTGCATCTTGAAAAGTACGAGATTCGGCCGGTTGAACTATCCGAAATGGAACGGAAGACGCATTCGGTACGCCGCATGCAGGTGGTGGAATGCAAGGTGGGGCGATCGCGGCTATCGGCCACCCCGAAGGCGATCGGCTGGATGGACGGCTATCTGATTGATCTCAATGATGGTCAGAAACAGATCGGCCAGCGTGCTAAGGTGCGTATTGATGAGGTGCGCCGCTCTTACGCGGTTGCAACCGTGGTGCCGGGTGCGGGCGGACGCCCGGTTGACAAAGCGGATATAATATGACAAAATAGCACCGTTAAATAAGGATATGGCGTAGCCAGTGTGCGCTCGGCTGAAATACGGCCGGATTTATTTATCCGGTCTTATTTTTTGTGTATAATCCGATGGAATTTTTTACACCGATGCCGGCCGCACTAAAAGGAGCATTGTATGTACGCAGTGATTAGAACCGGCGGTAAACAGTACCGGGTTGCCGAAAAGAGCGTGATTGATGTGGAAAAGCTCGATGCAGAGGACGGCTCTGAAATCGAGATTACCGACGTCTTGCTGCTGGAATCGGATGATGAGACCAAGGTGGGCGCGCCGCTGGTTGCCAACGCAAAGGTGACCGCCACCGTTATGTCCACCACCAAAGGCCGGAAAATCCGCGGTTTTACCTATAAGCCGAAAAAGAACGTCCACCGGCACTATGGGCATCGCCAGTGGCACACCCGGTTGCGGATAATAAAAATCGAGGGTTAACTCGTTTAGTTTTAGAACAGGTGAGGAAAGATGGCACATAAAAAAGGCGTAGGCAGTTCACGAAACGGCCGCGATAGCAATCCAAAGCGATTGGGCGTCAAGGAGTTCTCCGGCGAGACGGTTCGGGCCGGCAGCGTATTGGTTCGGCAGCGAGGGACTCCGCTTAAAGCGGGGCGGAACGTAGACCTCGGCAAGGACCACACCCTATTTGCGCTGGTGGACGGGGTCGTAAAGTTTGAGGGAAAGAAACCGAATCGCCGCGTCAGCGTTTATCCGTTGACAGAAGACCAAGCCGCTCAAACCGAGTAGCTTCCGATACGACCTGAGTGGGGGCTTGGCGCAATTCGATGCCAACCCCCTTTCTAAATCGTTGATCCGGAAACTTATCTGCCTCCTCCCCCGACCTATACCTTTTTAATCCCGATGGAACCGCCTAACTTATTACTGGGAACATTAAATAATAGACATATTAATTATTAATCCGGCGATTAAATACCGCCATGCCGGACTTAATCCGGCATCCACAGCCTTCTGGATTCCCGCTTTCGCGGGAATGACAAATTCGGGATATTTAGTTGCTGGGTTAATATTATGCAGGGCATTATATACTTTACATCGCGAAGAGCTTATTATGCGTCATTCCCGCGAAGGCGGGAATCTAGTTCCCCGCCTGCTGGCAAGCAGGGGGAAGGAGCCCACACTCCAACCCTCCCCCTATGAGAGAGGGTTGGAGTGTGGGCGGGTTGTGTAATCGAGTATGATTTCCGTAACACTGAACTGTTCCTGATTCCAGTAGAACTGAACTCATACTATTTTTCAACAACCATCCAATGGTTGATCGGATCGTTGAAGGGTTTGGACTAAGGTGTTCGTCGATCGTGTGGAGATTGAAGTGATTGCCGGCAACGGCGGCCGAGGCGCGGCCACCTTTCGGCATGAAAAATACGTGCCGTGGGGAGGGCCGAACGGCGGCGATGGCGGCCGAGGCGGAAGCGTGATTCTGCAGGTGGATCCTCACTTAACCACGCTGCTTGATTTCCGATACCACCGAACTTATCGAGGGACGCGCGGAGGGGACGGACATAGCAAAGATATGTTCGGCCGCAACGGCGCCGATTTAATATTGAAGGCGCCGTGCGGAACCCTCGTCTATGACGTGGATACCGGCAATCTTCTCGGCGATTTAACCGATCCCGATGAGCGGTTGGTGCTGGCGGCCGGTGGGCGGGGAGGCCGCGGCAATACCCACTTCGTCAGCTCCACCCACCAGGCGCCCAAATTCGCGGAAAAGGGGGAGCCGGGCGAGATACGCCGCATTCGCCTAGACCTCAAGCTGCTGGCCGATGTGGGCGTAATCGGTTACCCAAACGTGGGCAAGTCCAGCCTCGTGGCGGCGATTTCAGCCGCCCGTCCGAAGATCGCGGATTACCCCTTTACCACGCTAACCCCCAATCTCGGCCTCGTTTCAGTCGGGCCGCTCCGGTCATTCGTTATTGCCGACATCCCCGGCCTGGTGGAAAATGCGAGCGAAGGTTGCGGGCTAGGCCATCAGTTTTTACGCCACATCGAGCGAACCCGATTGCTGGTGCACGTCCTCGATTTAAGCCCCACCACCGGCCGGGAGTCAATCCAGGATTTCAAAATCGTCAATCGAGAGCTGGAGAGGTACCAGTCCGAGCCGGCAACGCACCTTAACAACCTGGCCGGCCTCCCGCAGGTTGTCGCGCTCAATAAAATTGACGTTGCGGAGGATGATCGGGTCCGCAGCATTCAAAAGAGATTGAGCGACGACGGATTTCAAGTCTTCCCCATCTCAGCCACCACTCATCAAGGCCTCATCGCCTTGGTCTATTATCTTATGGACTATCTGGATGACCATCCTTACATCCAACCAGCCGCCGATCACGTCTACCTGACCGTTAAGGATTTACCGAAACGGAACCTAAAGGATTGGTCCGCCGCAATCGAGGATCGCCACCGATTTCGGGTCAGCGGGCAGGGCATTGAAAAGGTAGTGATGATGACCGATCTCGACAACCGGGAGGCGCTTTCGCGACTACACCGACTCTTTGAGAAGAGCGGCATCAATCGTAAGCTGAAAGATCTCGGCGCCTTGGATGGGGACACGGTGGTAATCCGAGATATCGAATTTGAATATTACGATGAAAATTCCGATGCACTGGAGCAGTAGGTAGGCGCTATGGGTGAAAATAAAGTGGCGGGCTGCCAGCGAGTGGTGATCAAGGTTGGTACCAGCACGCTGACCGATGGCTCAGGCCGCATTGATCGGGAATATATCGCCGACCTGGCGGCTCAGTTGGCAGGACTTCACAATAACGGGAAAGAGTTGATACTGGTCACCTCCGGTGCGATACGAGCCGGGCGTGAGGCGCTGGGGTTAATTCGTGATGGATTGAAACCCCTCACATTGCCCCAGAGTCAGGCCGCCGCCGCCGCCGGCCAAAGTCGGCTGATGGAGACCTACAGCCAGGCTTTCTTCCGGCACCAAATCGTTTGCGCGCAAATTTTGCTGACCCGTGAGGACTTGGCCGATCGCCGCCGCTACCTCAACGCACGAAATACGCTGGTTGCCCTCTTAAGCTTAAGCGCGATTCCAATCATCAATGAAAATGACAGTGTATCGGTGGATGAGATTAAAATCGGTGATAACGATACGCTCGCGGCGCTGGTGGCCGGCCTGGTGGATGCGGATATTTTAATTATGCTGTCGGACGTTGATGGGCTTTTTGGACCAAATCGTCAGGACGCCGGGCGAAAGGTTATCCGCCGGGTGGAAAAGATTGATGCCCAAATTATGGCGCTGGCCGGCGAATCAGAGAGCGGGGTTGGCTCCGGAGGGATGCGCACCAAAGTGGAAGCGGCCCGCATTGCGGCTGCCAGTCATATCTGGACCGTCATCGCACCAGGACGGCAGGCCGGCATCTTGAAAGCGATTTTAAGTGGTGAGCCGGTCGGCACCACGTTCGTTCCCCGCCCCACCATTCTCTCTTCTCGGAAACGGTGGATCATGCACGGATCGCGCCCGAAAGGGTTAATCGTGGTGAATCACCGGGCCGGCGAGCGGTTGAGGGCGGGCGGCGCCAGCCTGCTGGCGGTCGGAATCGTGGCGGTATCCGGCCATTTTCGATCGGGAGATATCGTGGAGTTGCGCGGTGAGGGAGGAGACACGATCGGCCGAGGGCAGGTCAACTACACCGCCGATGAGGTGCGCCGAGTGATGGGCTTGCACAGCGACCAATTTGCGGATATACTCGGATATACCGGGTTTGATGAGATCATCCATCGAAACAACCTTGTGATCGCGGAGGAGGCATGATGAATCTCGACTTAAGCGGTGAAAATTCAGTCCGCGAAACCGACTTTGGAGCTCCTTTCAATGAGTGAAGTTGAACAATTGGCGCGGGACGGTGCAGCAGCCGCGCAAAAGTTGGCCACCGTCAGCTCCGACGTAAAAAATAGCGCCCTTGAGACGATGGCATCCGCATTGGAAGCGTCCGCCGATGCGATTATGGCCGCCAACGCAGAAGACGTAGCGCGGGGCGAGGAAAACGGCCTGAACACGATCTTGATTGACCGCCTCACCCTCAATCCAAAACGAATGAAAGGGATGGTGGATGGGTTGAGGCAGTTAATTCGGCTGCCGGATCCGATAGGAACTGTGCTGGATGGATGGAGACGCCCGAACGGCCTGGAGATCGCCCGAATCAGGGTTCCGCTCGGCTTGATCGGTATCATCTACGAATCGCGCCCCAACGTGACGGTGGATGCGGCCGGGCTCTGTCTCAAATCGGGCAACGCCGTCATTCTTCGTGGCGGGTCGGAGGCGATCCGCTCAAATATCATCCTCTCGCAAACTCTCAGCCGAGCCGCTGCTCAGTCCGGAATACCGCCGGCAGCCATCCAGCTCATCGAAACGACCGACCGGGCGGCTGCACTCGAGCTGATGCGCAGCGACCGCTATGTCAGCGCGCTGATTCCCCGCGGAGGGCAAAGCCTGATCCAATCTATCCTTGACAACGCCACCGTGCCGGTCATCATTGACGGCGCCGGCAACTGCCACACCTACATAGACCGAGACGCCGATCTCACGATGGCCGCCGACATCGCCTACAATGCGAAAGTTTCCCGGCCTTCCGTCTGCAACGCGATGGAGACGCTGCTGGTTCACGCCGAAATCGCGCCCCGTTTCCTGCCGCTCATGGCCGCCCGCTATGGCGAGGCCGGGGTGGAGCTGCGCGGTTGCGATCGCACCCGCCAGATCATTCCCAATGCCGTTCCCGCCTCAGAAGAAGATTGGGATACCGAGTACCTGGATCTAAAGCTGGCCATCAGGGTGGTTGAGGACATGGATCAGGCGATCGCCCATATCCGGAAACACGGTACCGGCCACAGTGAAGCGATTGTAACCGACGATTACCAGGCAGCCGAGCGGTTTACTCAGGAAGTGGACGCTGCCTGCGTCTACGTGAACGCCTCGACCCGGTTTACGGATGGATTTGAATTTGGATTTGGCGCTGAGATCGGCATCAGCAACCAGAAGCTGCACGCTCGCGGCCCGATGGGCCTCAACGAGCTCACCACCTATAAGTACGTGATCCGTGGCAATGGGCAAGTAAGGCAGTAACCGGAATGATACGTCAAGGTGCGTAGGATGCGTATCGGAGTTCTAGGGGGCACCTTTGATCCGATCCATTACGGCCATCTATTTATCGCGGAGGATGCACGCGGGAGCTTCGACCTGGATCATGTTATTTTGGTGCCGAACGGCCGGCCGCCGCACAAGATGGACTATCTTCCGGCTGCGGCGGTTCACCGAATGGCGATGACGGAGCTGGCTACGCGATCTAATCCCCATTTTTCCGTCTCCCGGCTGGAGATGGAGCGCGCGGGGCCATCCTATACCGTTGAGACCCTGCAAGCCATACGCGCTGCTAATCCGGCGGCCGATCTCTTTTTCATAGCCGGCTGGGATGCGGTGAACGAGCTGGCGAGCTGGCATCAGCCCGAAAAGATAGTGGAGCTCTGCCGGATCATCGCTTTAACGCGCCCCGGCTATTCGATGGAAACTTTAGGTCGCAATCTGAAGTCCAACTATTTGAGCCGGATCGAAACCCATGTCGCGCCAAGCCCGGATATTTCGGCTTCCGTGATTAGGGATCGAATTCTTAACCATAAACCGGTACGATATCTATTGCCGGATGAGGTAATCGAGTATATAGAACGCAATTATCTGTATCAATCCGAAAGCAGCCCTGCTCCATCACCGAAAACGAAGTAAAGGAGTGCGAATGAGATCATCTGGAAAAGCGATGCTGATCGCTCAGGCGGCCGATGCCAAACAGGCACGCGATATGTCGTTGCTGGACCTGCGAGGGCTCACGCTGGTGACCGACTACTTTTTAATTGCGACCGGTGGCTCCGGAACCCATATCCGAGCCATCGTTGATCATATCCGCGAGACGATGAAAAAAAATGGAGCGGGCGGCATCCGACTGGAAGGCTATGACGATGGCCATTGGGTGCTGATGGATTATGGAGACGTGGTGGTTCACATCATGGATGCGCCCACCCGCGAATATTTTCGGTTGGAAGAACGGTGGTCCGATGCGAAAACGGTCGCGTTGAACTTTCCTGCAACGGTTTCAGCTCACACAGGTGTCGACCGTGAATCCCGATAATCCCAATGCAAATTCTCAAGAGAGTCAACCCGCGCCGGCGGAATCGGCTGTTCCAGACGACAAGCAGATCGCATTGGAGCTGCAGAAGCGGGGAGGAGTTCTCCCGGAAGAGATTCAACGCCTCGTTGCTCAAGGACAGCCGAGTGCACCAAACACCACCGCCCAGGCCAATGCGGCTCCCTTGACGCCCGCGGTCCCGCTCGAGCCGGAGTATCAGCCGCATCCGACCATCCAACTGCCGGAGCCACGGGAATCAAGTGCTGCCGAAAAAGAGGGAGCCGACAAAGCATTGCTGGAGGCGCGATTACTTTCGAAAAGAAACCAGTACAATGCGGCTCTGGAGAAGGCACGCAACGCGGTGGAGTTGACGCCCGGTGACGCGGAGGCGCTGGAAGTTTACGGGGACATTTTACAATCGTTAGGCAGAGTGGACGATGCGCTTTTCGCCTATTCCAGCGCCCGCGAATTAAACCCCTCGCTCACTTCGGCCGATAAGAAATACGCCGAGCTGCTGCTGCTCCAAACCCCGATCAGCTCCGATTTATTGGATGAAGTACCCCGCAGCGCTCGGCTGGCGGTCATGATGAGCACGTTTCTGCCGGGCTGGGGCCAAATTTATAATCACGAGCCGGTAAAAGGTTGGATACTGATTGCGGTTTCGGTCGTCTGCTGGTTGCTGTTGATATCCCAGTTCGTTCCCCTTTCGATGAACCCGTTATTTATCGGCGTCTCTTCAGTGCTGGTGGTTACCCTCATTTATGCGGTGGTGGACGCCAATCTGGGCGCATCCCGCCACCATCACCGATCGGGGTGGGACGTTTAACCGCAGTCGGAGTTGCGCATGCCTTCTTGGCTCTCTTCGTTGCTCAGTTCAGCCGACTGATCCATTTTTCCCGCCTCATCCAATCCGCCCCGCTCATCTTCACACCGCTCCACTCGCACCTGAGTGACGCGCTTCCCGTCGGTTGCCGCAACTCGAAAGATCATGCTGTCCTGCTGCACCCATTCGCCCTCATCCGGCATATGGCCTAGCAGCCCAAAAACGTAACCGCCCACCGTATCCGCTTCTTGGCTGGGAAGACGTGCGCCCATTCGATCGTTAAAATCATCCAGGCTTAGTCGACCGTCAATCATCCAAGTGTTTTCATTGATGGTCTGGACGAGTGGCTCCTCCACGTCGTACTCGTCTCCGATGTCGCCCACAATCTCCTCCAGCAGATCCTCAACCGTCACCAGCCCGCTTACGGTGCCATATTCATCCCGCACGATCGCCATCTGGAGCCGTTTCCGCCGGAACTCACGCAGCAGGTCGTTCACCCGCTTGTTTTCCGGAATGAAGTAGGGCTCACGCATCACTTTGGAAAGCGAGGGCGCTTTCCCTTTTACCTCGATCTCCCTTAACAAATCCTTTGCATAAACTACTCCCAGGATATTATCCAAATCGCCTTGGTAGACCAGAATCCTGGAGTGACCGGACGCGTTGATGACCACCACCAGTTCGTCGGTCGTGGCGCCCGATTCGATGGCGGTGATGTCAATGCGGGGCGTCATCACTTTCCTCACCATCGTATCGGCAAAATCGAAGATGGAGTGGATCATCTCCTTTTCCTCCTCGATG
>JAMCWF010000002.1 GCA_023481295.1 Armatimonadota bacterium
CGCCAAACACGGTGGCATCGAACAGCATCTGAAGCCCCACGCAAATCCCCAGCACCGGCTTGCCCTTTTCAATGGCTCGCAGCAGAGGATCAATGTATCCGCACCGCTTCATCCCCGCCACACAAGCGCCGAACGCCCCCACGCCCGGCACCACCAGCTTATCGGCTTCGGATATCTCCCTGAGGTTCGATGTCACCTTCGCCTCAGCACCAACCGCGGTAAGCGCCCGCTCCACGCTTTTTAAATTCCCGATTCCATAATCCAGTATTGCAATCATTTTTAAGTATTAACGTTCCTATTTTACTCTACAGCTTGAATAGATCGAGTTGGCCTAACCTTGCGACTCGATGACCCCCTTGGTCGAGGGGATGCCGCCATCGTCCGTCACTTTCACCGCATCCTTTAGTGCGCGGGCGAACGCCTTGAAGGCGCCTTCGACGATGTGATGGCTGTTACGACCGGCCAGTTGGCGGAGATGGAGGGTCAGCCCTGCGTTTGAAGCGACCGCGCGGAAAAACTCTGGCAGCATCTCGGCGGAAAAACCTCCGATCCGGGTGGCCGGCGTTTCGATGTTTTCAACCAGCAGCCCCCGCCCGCTGAAATCCATCGCACAAAGGATCAACGCTTCATCCATCGGGATGACGGCATCGCCAAATCGCTGAATGCCGCGGCGATCACCCAACGCTTGGGAGATGGCGCGTCCCAAGCAAATTCCCACATCTTCCACCAGATGGTGATCGTCAACGTGAAGGTCTCCGGTTGCCTTCACCTTCAGGTCGATGCCACCGTGTTTGGCGATATGCTGGAGCATATGATCGAAAAACCCAATGCCGGTGCTTGCTTCACAGTCCCCGCTGCCGTCCAAGCTCACCGCCAGTAGTATTTCAGTCTCGTTGGTTTTACGTTGAACCGTCGCTTTTCGTGGTTCTTTCATCATTTTCACCAAGTAGTTCGGGACAGTACTTCTATATCCTCCTCAGCCCAAGAGCCTCTTTTCCACCGCGCGGGCGTGCGCTTCGAAACCTTCGATTCGGGCCAGTTGTGCAATCGAACGGCCGGCCTGCTCGATCGCACTATGTTCATAGGCGATCACGCTGGTCTTCTTAATGAACGTGTCAACATTTAGCGGAGAGGCGTAGCGGGCAGCGCCGCCGGTCGGCAGCGTATGGCTCGGCCCGGCCCAATAGTCGCCAACGCTTTGTGGCGTATAGTTCCCCACTAAAATAGCCCCCGCATTCCGGATGGCTCCGATAACCGACCAAGGGTCTTTTACCATCAGCGCCAGATGCTCGGGCGCGCATTCATTCGCCAGTTGAATCGCTTGCTCCAGCGTGTCTGCAATGATTACGGCGCCGTGCCGGTTCAGCGCCTCTTTGATGATTGAACCGCGAGGCAGATCAGCAACTTGTACCTCAATTTGCGTCACCGTTTCATCCGCTAACCCCGGTGAAGTGGCCACCAAATAGGCGGCGCATTCCGAATCGTGCTCCACCTGGGTGATCATGTCGGCGGCCACCCATTCCGCTTTTGCCGTCTCATCGGCCAGAACACAGACCTCGCTGGGGCCAGCCAGCATATCCATATTGACCACTCCCCAGAGCATCCGCTTCGCAATATTGACATAGGTATTGCCCGGCCCAACAATCATATCCACCGGTGGGACCCCACCCACGCCATAGGCCAGCGCTGCAATCGCCTGAGCCCCGCCGATTTTAAAGATGCGGCCAACACCTGCGATGCGTGCAGCAGCCAACACCATTGGATGAATGAAGCCATCGCGCTGAGCCGGTGTGGTGATGATGAGCGACTGTACTCCCGCCATCTTGGCCGGAATTGCGGTCATCAGGACGCTGCTTGGGTAGACCGCGGTTCCGCCCGGCACGTAGATGCCAACTCGTTCAACCGGCCGCAGCAGTTGCCCCAGCACCACATCTTCGCTAAAATCCATCCAACTCGATCGCCGTTGTTTTTCATGAAAACGGGCGATGTTGGAGGCAGCCGAATGCAGTAACTGCCGTTCGTCCTCTCCAACTCGCCGAATTCCGTCATCCCATTCATCCGCGGTCATCTCAATACAATCCAGCGTGGGGCAATCGAACTGCCGGCCGAGACGAAGCAGCGCCGCCTCACCCTCCTCGCGAACCGAGGCGATGATTTGAATGACACGCGCCTCTTTTTCGACATCTCTCTGCGCCGCCTCCCGCCGCACCGCCTGATAGGCAGCCGCGATGCCATCCAATGAGACCTGAATCCGCTTCAAATGATTACCCCCGCCCGCCTGCAGCAGGCAGGCGATTTTCTAATGCACATTATACGTGGTGATCAGAAGCGGAGTCAAATACAATGCCCGTTTCCGACATTGAGCAGCCGTCCACCGTAACGTCCGGCCTGATTGCACCTCCGCCGGGATGGGGCAAATCGCATGATAGCTCTCACACCGGTGGTGTTTTTAACAAAAGCAGGATGTATGAGTTCAGTTCTGCGGGAATCATTCTCGATTACACAATCCACCCCCACCCAAACCCTCCCACTCATAGGGGGAGGGAGATTAGATTATCCGCGAGTGAATCCCTTCCCCCTCCTAGGGGGAAGGTGAGGATGGGGGTCGTCGGCTGTCCTTCAAGGCTTGACCCTATCTTTTTAACACCTCTCAGGGGGAAGGCTAGGATGGGGGTGAAATCCAACGCCCTTCAAAAATTCCCGTAAAACTGAACTGTTACAGCAGGATCGTTGGCTTGCTTATTCGCCAATTATCGTGTATATTATAGGAGAGATGGGCGCGATTTTCCGAAATGAGAAGGGATCAATATTTGTCATCGAAAGAAGGTGTAGTTAGGTGGCAACCGCATTTAAAATTCTCTTTCGCTTGCCGTTATGCAGCTTCGGATTCCACGTGCTTCCGCCGCGCAGAGTTCCGCACGGGCCGATCGTCGCCGATTGTAAATGTTGTGGCAAGACCTGCTACTTTTATCCACTGGCAACCTATGGCCTGATGTTGCAGCCACTGGAGGCCGTCTCCGCTCCTATCAGCCTGCCCCATTAATTCGACGGAATGAAGCGACTAGGGTGATCCGGAGAGCTGAAAATGACCTGTGAGCCACAAACAATCACGCTGCCGACGAGATCGCCTCGACTGGCCCTCATTGGTTGTGAAAGGTACCTTGATTCCCTATCGCCTGAACGCCCCCCTTCTCACCACTATGAAGCACTTTTTCCACCGTTTGGAAACCGGAGAGCTTCGGTTAGCCGCATCACTTCGGAACAGATGCTGTCGGAGGCCGCCGTCAAAGCCGACGGCCTCGTTTTGGGAACCGCCGAATGGTCATCTTTTCCGTTTGTGCGCAAAGCGATCGAAAAGGGGCTGAGCGTCCTAAATGTCAACCCCTTGATCTGTTCTCCGAATGAGTGGGATTATCTCAACCAGTTATCGTCCGAGCGCCGGATTACGATTACGCAGGCCGGCTTACGGCACTACAACAACCGGATCCAACGCGTTCACCAGCAGATCGAGGCGGGGGAGTTCGGCACACTACGCCTGGTTACCTGTCAAGCTCAATTCGGCATCACCTCTTTTGACGAGGTGGCCGGCCGCGTCGCGCCCGCTGCCAACCTCATCTCCCGCATCTACGATACGCTGGATGTGCTGCTCTGGTGGCTGGGGCCGATCATCAGCATAAGCGCCGACCTCCACCATCATCGAAAATCGCAAGAGCTTATCTATGCCAACCTGATCTTGCGCCATCAGCGAGGTCCGTCTTTGATCCGGCTGACCCAATCCCAGCGGGTAACCGAGGATAAGGAGTTATACGATGTGGAGGGAACCACTAAAAAGGAGATCGCCGAATACGTGCGAGACGCGCCATGGACTCCATCCATCCGCAGCCGAAGTGGTATGAAAAAGAAAACGGCCTCAAACCTACCTACCGGTCGGCAAATTCCGGCAGAAAGCGAATTTGAGCTGGCACTGAACGATTTCGCCGAAACGATCGCTGGGAATGAAGAATCCGCCGCGAATCGCGCCGCCGCGACGCACCAAGTTCTACAGGCGCTTCAAACCACCCTCATTTCATCTCGGGAGAAGGCGAAAGTGACGATCCCGATAAAAGTTCCAACCCTCTCGAGCGGGCCGATTTCGCTTTCGCCTTAATCTTCCTGCCGACTCAATGCAATTAGTGGCCGCAGCCGCAGCCCGATCCGCAGCCCCCCTCCTCACCCTCTTCAGTTGAGAAAGAGTGACCGCAGCCGCAAGAATGGACCGCGTTGGGGTTATCAATCTTAAATCCACCACCCATCATATCTTCAATGTAATCCACCGTGCTGCCTGCAATGTACTGAAGGCTCATCGAATCGATGACCACCTTGACCCCGTGCTGATCGGTGATCTGATCACCCTCTTCCATCTCTTCGTCAATGGCCATCCCATACTGTAGCCCAGAACAGCCGCCACCCGAAACAAAAACGCGCAACACCGCATCCGGTTTGCCCTGTCGCTCGAGCAGTGATTTGATCTCGGTCGCCGCCCGCTCGCTCAGTGTGATGATCGCCTGATCCTCCAAACTGGTTGGTACGCTCATTAGTTTTTCCCTGTCTCCTTCCGTGTTGTGCCTTACGGGAGCTATATTGAAAAAACCGGCCGATTCAGCACCACATATTTATCCACGCTAAATAATACACTGTTTTCAATAAAAATTGCAAGCCCGCCCTCTCCCATTATCTCGAAACAGGTTTGAATGGAAAGCCTATAAAATGAATGAAATCCCCGCAATTTCGCACTCACATCGGTGATCGGCTTGCAATTATTGAATGGAACTTTCCTTGCGGATCACGACAATGCTGAGCCGATCTCCGGTATGCATGGTAAACGGTCCGTCCGCAATGAAGAGATACCTCCCGCCGTTCTCCTTGATTAATTTACCCGAAATCGGCGCTTTTCCTAAACTGACATCCACCCTCAGATCATTAACCGGCAACCTCTCCAACTCGGGCGAGATGGAGAGGTTGATCCGGCGAATCGTCATTCCCACTGGTTCATTATTGGTAAATCGAAGGTTGGAACCATAGGTTTGCGTCACAAAGGTGTGGTCAATATAGAGGCTCATCCGCGTCCGCCTGAGTCCGGGCATATAGTCGAATGAGGCCCAAAAGGTCGGCCCAAACCATGGCACGCGCAGCAACGGCCAGCTCGGTGGGATCGAAGGGCGCAACTTGAGCGTTTGATCCGGGCGATCCAGTCGGTAGCCGGCAAAGGCACCCAGCGTGTACCAAATCGCCGGCGCCGCCATCGTCCACCGATCTCGGATCGGCAGGCCGGTTACACCATCGTAGACCAACGAAATACCCCAAGGGTCTTGACTCACCTGTGTCAAGTCACGGTTGATCCGCTGCAGAAGGGCCAGGGACGCACCGGGATTCCCCTCATAAGCATATAAAGCCGCCTGATAAGTTTCGGCAAATGGTAGCCAACACTGATGGTTCGATCCGAGTCCGCCGTTCGATTGAACTTCAGCCGGCGGCAAGATAGACGAGGCGTGATCGTTAAGGGCTGTTATGGCTGACGTACAACTTTGTACTACTTTCGGATCCAACAGAGGATCCAAACCCAGCTCATCCGCCACCCATTCACCGGCCAATTGATAGGCGAAGCAAGCGGTTGAGCGGATCGGCTTGCCGTTGACCGGATGGGCGGAATCGTACCATTCATCCAGGTATCGACCGTTCCACAGCTCCCGCATCACCGAATCGGAAGACTTCGCATACCAGCTCCGGCACTGATTTGCAAACTCGGTATCGTCCATTGCCTTAGCCATCGCTTCACCCGCTCTCAACGCGGCCAGCCACATCGTTGCCGTATAGCAAAAGCTGCCAGAATGGTGCAGATCAGCAAAGGTCGAGCCGCCCTCTGGGATTCCATCATGGTCGGAATCCTGGGAGAATAAATATTGGATCGCGTGCTTGGCATGAGGATAGTATGCGTCCAAAAACGACCGATCGCCGGTCTCCAAATAGTATTGGTAAATTATGGCTGCAAACTCGCAGCCGATATCGGGATTCTCGAGCCGCTCGGGTCGACTCGATCGCGCCACAGCGCCGATGGAGGAGTTGATACTGCCGTCGAAACGTGGCAATGCGCCTGCATCCGTCTGCATCGTGGAGAACTGTTGTATTTCCTGCTCCTCCAGATCCGGAAAGAAGGTGAAGATCAGCGCATGCCCAGCCATCCATCGATCCATTCCCCCGAGCTCACGCTCCTTATCGCCCGGACTTACCACAACCGTAAATTGGCGCCGTTGGGTCAAAATCGTATTGGTGAAAAGAGAGGCGGCGCCGTTGATCAGCATGCTGGTGTACCAGCCGGGCAAGCTGGAGGTCTGCAAGCGGTACTGCCATTCTCGGGTGAGCGTCTCCAACGTCAGCTCGTTGCTGAGCGCATAACGGGCGATCGAGGCCGCGCTATCAAACGACAGCTCATAGTAGTGACCGTAATCTTCACCGGAGAGCGTCAATAAATGGGGAGTATACCAAGCAAACGCAAAGACAAAGCGGCGCTCTTCATCCGGTTTAAGTAAAACCCGTATCGCCACGACGCCCGCCGGCTTCACCCCGTCACCGGCCGGTCCGCACTCGCCGCTCACGTCGCCCTCCTTAGCAAAGGTGCTCCAGAAGGTGGGCGTCTTCTCCAAAACGTTCCAGGAAGCGGTGGAGGTCTTCTCATCGGGTCTTGATGCCTTCACCATCAGAGCATAATCGCCGGCAGCGTTCAACTGCATTTTCGCACTACCGGTTAAATTGGAAGGCACCTTACCGCCCATCATCACACCATCGTATCCCGGCGTCGGAACCAATCTCTGTACCGTATCTCCATCTTGATCATTGAAGCCACTATTTACCGAATTTCCGCCGATCCCCAGGATATTCTGCCAGGAAACGGCGATGGCTGCCTCCACCGGGCCGCGCGCGATATTTTTAACCCGGAATGAGTAGATCGCGACCGGGAGTGAGGAGTTCTTTAAATCATGGGGAATGAGCGGAGAAAAGGCTCTCAATCGGAGGACGACCGGTAAATCCGAGTTGGAGTAGCGGATATCAGCCACTGGGAAATTGCCCCGATAATTCAGCTTACTCACGCCAGGCAGACCGTAAGGATTGTGTGTCTCCAACACTTGCGCTTCTACTCGATTCTGCGCTCGTGTCCATACCGCTGCAAAGCAGCCCTTCAGCTCACCGGTCGGCCGACTCCAGTTGTTATTGATGGTGGCGTAAGCGGTAGAGCCATCGGTCATCAGCTCAAAAGTGCCGCATCCGATACCGCCCAGCGGCACTCCGGATTTCAATTTCTGAGAGTGCACCACCCAACCACCGATATCCTCGTTGGATGAAGGCGGCGGTGCGGCATCGAGCGTCTGTGCACTGGAGGTGTTAGAGAGAAGAGTTGCTAAAAGGATAAAGCAGGCGGCCTTTCTTCCAGCCTTGTATTGCATGGGGCTATCGCTTCCACTCCATATCGAAGGGGCGGTCATATTTACTACATAGAGTATATCACATTCTTGAGCTTGCCTCGCGTCATTAACAGTTCAGTTTTACGGGAATTTTTGGAGCGCGATGGATTTCACCACCGTCCTGATTTTCCCCCTGAGAGGTGGTAAAAAGATAGGGTCAAGCCTTGAAGGACAGCCGACGACCCCCATCCTCACCTCCCCCCTGAGAGGGGGAAGGGATTCACTCGCGGATAATCTAATCTCCCTCCCCCTTATGAGGGGGAGGGTTAGGGTGGGGGTGGATTGTGTAATCGAGAATGATTCCCGCAAAACTGAACTCATACTCGCGTCAACCGATTCCATCGCAACCTCAATCTTTCGCAGGAATAGAGCGCTGGATTGGCGAACGTACTGCAATATCAATGATACGCCCATTTCACTATCAATCGTACCAATCTGAAGGAGCTAGAAAAAAGAGGCGATCAAGAGGAGAGTTATTGCGCGATGCGTTTTCGGTTAGCACCGGCCATATGAGGGCCGCCATGCTTGGGATGGTCGAAGCCTCTTTTCGGTTGAATAGAGCCAGATAGTACCATCCTGCCTCATTTAGAAATCCACGTCCTTGACTTGCGCCGCCCCGATTGAATAAAATGATCTCAAAGAGTTGCACATTAAAAAGGTCCTGCGCATACACTGATGCATCTCCTGGCCCGAATCATCCGGCAGGTGGGCGGGACTTCATCTTTCGCTCACCCGATTAGCCGAGCATCACGTCTACAGAAAGCAGTTTTCCAATGACTGAAGCGAACGATCCACTCCATAGCTTGAGGCATAGCGCCGCCCATTTGATGGCTCAGGCGGTGACCGAGCTCTATCCAGGCACCAAGCTGGCGATCGGCCCGCCGATCGAGGATGGTTTCTACTACGATTTTGAGTTTCCAAAATCCATCACGGCCGAAGACCTCCCCCAAATTGAAGCCCGAATGCTGGAGATTTCAAAGCGTGATCTGGCGATCAAGCGGCTCACCCGATCGCAGGAAGAGGCAACCGCCCTCTACTCAAAATGCAACCAGCCCTATAAGCTGGAGCTCCTCGAGGCAATACCGGACGGCGATCCGATCAGCTTTTATGAGCAGGGGGATTGGTTCGATCTATGTCGTGGTCCGCACGTCAATCGCACCGGTCAGATTCGCTATTTCAAGCTGCTCTCCATTGCCGGCGCTTACTGGCGGGGCGATGAGCGCAACCGGATGCTCACCCGAATTTACGGCACCGTCTGGCCTACTCAAGCGGAACTGGATGATTACCTCAATCGGTTGGAAGAGGCCAAAAAGCGCGACCACCGCGTGCTGGGTCGCGAGTTGGAGCTCTTTTTGTTTACGCCGGAGGTCGGGAGCGGCCTACCGCTTTGGCTGCCGAAGGGCGCCATTTTACGGGAGACGCTGGAGCAGTTTTTAAAAACGGAACAGCAGCGGCGCGGCTATCTGCCGGTTGTCACCCCTCATATCGCTAGCAACCGCCTCTATGCCAAATCAGGACATCTCACGACTTTTAACAATAAGATGTTTCCCATGATGAACGACGAAGAGGCACATGAAACCTTCATCCTGAAGCCGATGAACTGCCCTCATCACATTCAGATATACGCCTCTCAAACCCGCTCCTATCGTGACCTGCCTTTTCGGCTGGCTGAGTTCGGCACCGTTTACCGGTATGAGCAGAGCGGAGAGTTGAACGGGATGCTGCGCGTTCGGGGTTTTACCCAGGATGACGCTCACCTTTTCGTCACGCCGGACCAGCTTCAGGATGAGTTCAAAGCGGTGGTGGATCTGATGGTGACCGTATTGCGCAAGCTTAACCTGCAGGAGTATCGGCTGCGTATCGGCGTGCGCGATCCGGAGGATGATAAATACATCGGCAGCGATGAAAATTGGTCTTCCGCCGAAACGGCCATCAAACAAGCCGTGGTCGACCTCAAAATGGACTATTCCATCTCGAAAGGGGATGCCGCCTTTTACGGCCCCAAGCTCGACTTGATGGTGCGCGACGCGCTGGGCCGCGAGTGGCAGATGGGTACCGTTCAAGTGGATTATAACTTGCCGGAGCGCTTTGAGCTGGAGTATATCGGGGCCGACGGCAAACCACATCGCCCGCTTATGATCCACCGGGCGCCGTTCGGCTCACTGGAGCGGATCATCGGCCTATTGATCGAGCATTACGCCGGGGCTTTTCCAACCTGGTTAGCGCCGGTTCAGGT
>JAMCWF010000039.1:0-33171 GCA_023481295.1 Armatimonadota bacterium
TCTTGGGACGCCGATTCGGTTTACTTCCGATCCGGCCGATCTGGTCGGCATCACCTTTTTTGTGGTCGCAGTGCCAACGCCGATTGATAGTCAGAAGCGACCCGATTTAAATCCACTTATTACCGCTTCCGAGATCGTGGGAAAGGCGATGCAATCGGGCGCGGTTGTGGTCTACGAATCGACCGTTTACCCCGGTGTAACCGAGGAGATTTGCGGACCGGTGCTGGAGCGTGTGTCAGGCCTTCGTCAAGGGGTGGATTTTAAGCTCGGCTATTCACCGGAACGCATCAACCCCGGCGATAAGGAGCATACGCTGGAGAAGATTATGAAGGTGGTTTCGGGTGAAGATGAAGAGACATTAAATCGGGTGTCGAATGTCTACTCCCGAATCATCGCCGCTGGGCTGCATCGCGCGCCTTCTATCAAAGTAGCCGAAGCGGCCAAAGTCATCGAGAATACCCAACGTGATCTCAACATCGCGCTGATGAATGAGTTGGCCATCATATTCAACCGCCTCGGCATCCGCACCAAAGATGTCCTGGATGCCGCCCGCACCAAATGGAACTTCTTGCCGTTTATGCCGGGGTTGGTCGGCGGCCACTGCATCGGGGTTGATCCCTACTATCTGACTATGAAGGCGGAGGAGATCGGCTACTATCCGCAGGTTATCCTGGCCGGCCGGCGTATCAACGACGGAATGGGCACCTATCTGGCCGACCAGATGGTCAAACTGCTGATACACGCCAACCTGTCGGTTAAAGGCGCTCGGGTCGCGGTGTTGGGCATTACCTTTAAAGAGAACGTAAACGATCTTCGCAACAGTCAAGTTCCATCCATCGTAAACGAGCTGCGCCAGTTCGGCATCGATCCGATGGTGCACGACCCGGTTGCCGACCCCTGCCTTGCCGAGCAAAAATATGGCCTGAAGCTGGCTCCATGGCACGACCTGAGTGAGTTGGACGGTTTGGTGCTGGCGGTTAGTCATCAGCACTATCTCGAAATGGAGTTGTCTGACTTGATTGGAGGACTACGGACGGGCGGCGTGCTGATGGATGTGAAATCAGTGTTGAAGCCCGCTTTAATCCCTGGCCACATCAGCTACTGGAGTTTGTAATGAAATCCAACTTTGAAACGATGCAAGCCCAACTGATGAAAGAGCCGAAAAGCTGGTTGGTTACCGGTGTGGCTGGATTTATCGGCTCCAACTTGCTGGAGGCACTGCTTCGTTTAAATCAGAAAGTCGTCGGGTTCGATAATTTCGCCACCGGTCACCGCCACAATTTAGAGGATGTACGCAATTCGGTCAACGAAGCGCAATGGTGCAATTTCCGCTTTATAGAAGGAGATATTACCGATCTCGATACCTGTCGGAATTCCTGCGACGAAGTGGATTATGTGTTGCATCAGGCCGCGCTGGGATCGGTGCCGCGCTCCGTCGAGGATCCGATCAACACCAACCGTTCCAATATAGATGGATTCCTCAACATGCTGGTCGCCGCGCGTGATGCCGGCGTAAAGCGGTACGTTTACGCGGCATCCAGCTCCACCTACGGCGATCATCCCGCCCTCCCGAAGGTTGAGGATCAGATCGGCGAGCCGCTGTCACCCTACGCCGTCACCAAATACGTCAATGAGCTTTATGCGAAAGTGTTTGGGCGGGTCTATGAGTCTCAGACAATCGGGCTTCGCTATTTCAACGTATTCGGCCCGCGCCAGGATCCAAACGGCGCCTACGCCGCCGTTATTCCGCGCTGGATCGGCGCACTATTGAAGGGCGCTACCTGCGCCATTAACGGAGATGGTGAGACCAGCCGTGATTTTTGCTACGTCGCCAACGTGGTGCAAGCGAACGTGCTGGCCGCCCTTGTCGAGGATGCTGAGGCGTTAAATCAGGTCTACAATATCGGATACGGTGGCCGCACCACACTTAATCAGCTCTACCGAATGATCCGCGACCGTATCGCCACTGAGAGACCCGCCATTGCCTCCCTAGAGCCGAGCTACCTCGATTTTCGGACCGGCGACGTCCGCCATTCCCAGGCCGACATCAGCAAGGCAAAGCGCCTACTGCAATACCAGCCGACTCACTCGGTAGTGGAGGGGATGAACGCGGCCATTCCCTGGTACTTGAGCCGCTGAGGCTGCCGCTCAGGGCACGTAAGCGAGCGTCGTATTGTAAACCTCAATGGTGCGCTGAGCGACGATTTGGTCATCGAACTCCAATTGCATTTTAAGGCGCCCGGCCGCGCCCATTTTTTGACAGAGCTCGTGGTTCGATAGTAATTTCTCAATTGCATCAGCAAGGGCAACCGGATCCTTGGGAGGAACCAGCAGGCCGTTCACATTGTGATCCACCACCTCGCGGCATCCCGGTACATCGGTTGCGACGATCGGTATACCCATAGCCGCTGCCTCAAGCAAAATGTGGGGTATTCCCTCTCGGTAGGATGGCAGCACGACCATCGCGGCCATCGCGATCAAATCCTCGATAACATCCACATGGCCCAACAAGTCCACCGCACCTTCACGCCGCCACTCCTCCAGGGTCGCTTCACTGATATAGGATGGGTTGCCCTTATCCGGCTCGCCGGCAATCTGAACCGTCACGTTCACGCAGCGCCGTTTTAATATTCGGGCGGCTTCCACCAGCACCGCCACGCCCTTCTCATTGATCAGGCGGGAGGCAAATAGGACTATCGGTGCCGGCGGCACTTCGGGCGATCCGGGACGAGGGCAAAACCGCTGCAGGTTCACCCCGGAGCTTCTGATTAACACCGTCCGGTCGGGGACGATCATATTTTCATCAGAGAAAGCCTGAAGATCATCCGGGTTTTGAAACACGACTCTCACCCGTCTTGCGGTCAAAACTCGGCGGTATAGCCACTTCACCATCGTTCGAATAAGGCGGGCGCTCAAGCTGCCGTCAATAAAAACATAGCCCAGGCCGGTTACCGCGTTCACCACCGCGCGGATGCCGGCCATTTTTGCGGCCAAGGAACCATAGAGCACACATTTTATGGTGAAATGGTGAACCGCCGACGGCCGTTCCCGGTTGTAAATCAGCACAAGGCGGAAAATTCCCAAAAGCTCTTTGAAGGGGTTGAGGCTTCGGCGATCGAGATTATAGTGCACCCAGCGAAACCCTTCAGCCCGCAGGCGCTCCACATAAGGATCATCCGGGCAGACCATCACCACCTCCACTCCGCGTGAGCGCAGCAACCGAGCCAAAGGAAGCCGGAAATTATATAGATACCAGCCGGTATTGGCAACCAGCAGGATTTTACGCATGCCGGTGGAATGAGTGCGTCCGCTCACCGCTGCGGAGGTGTGCCCATTGCCCGACAATATGATGGAATGGGTGGCTTCGGCCGTATGGTTTTGTTCAAGGGTTCTGGCCGACGCGATCGGCTGCATTGCGCGTTCGTTGTTCTGCCAATTTTCCATATCATTTACCTCCGAATTCATCCGGTTTCCATCTCATTGAGCTCTCATCCGGCATTCACCATGAGAGACCACTGGGAGAGTTGCGAATCCCCACTCTGTCCGTCGTAAATCGTGGAAAACCGGAGAGGTATTGAAATTCTGCATGGATAGGTGGATAAATCTAGTGAAAATAGTAATAACTGCCAATTGGTGGGGAACAGGAATGCGAACCTCAATGCAATACTTGATCGCGCTGTGGAGACTGTTGACCTACACCGTGAGGTGTTCGAGGTACTGCAATGATGGGTGAAAACGGAATGCGCCGGCCGCCCCAACCGCTGAGGGCACCGCGAAAAAAGCCACCGATCGATTTTTCGATTGCTACTTCTCATTACGCTCTACTACAGCCACCGGGTTTTATCGCAGGTTAGGTAGGAAATAGGGTTATTGGCAAGGGTATTCAACTGCAGCGTTTGGTCAAAGCGGAGCTTCACATTAGGCAACCAACGTGCCACGCAGCCGAGCGAGCAGTGTTGCGGCGATGCAAAGAGACGATTCGAGATCACGCAGGCTCCCCTTTCCGCTATACGATAATAGGCGTTGCGCACCCCATTCTCACTTGGTGCGCTCCGCTTTTGCCGGATGGTGTCAGATCGTCGCTATCCGTTACTTGATCCCAATGATTAAACACTCAACCAAGCACACAATATATTATCTGCAAACCAGGTAATTTGTCTAGGGTTAAAAGGCACCAATTAGCGACCAGTGCGTGATTTTTTCGCTTGGTTGACGTTCCGAACAAGTAGCCGGACATATATTCAGACGCCGTTCGGCCGTTTATGTTCCCAACGAATTGTTGGGCGATTCGCCGGATCACGGGTGCGCCCGGCTCGTTACGCTGGAGCAGTCGGTCACTGCCGGTTGAGATAGCCTCTCTGCTATAATGTCTCTGGAATGAAAACCGATCTCTCTAGAATCCGTAACTTTTGCATCATCGCCCACATTGACCACGGCAAGTCCACGCTGGCCGACCGCATCCTCGAGATCACCGGCGCCATTACCGAGCGCGAAATGCAGGATCAACTGCTCGATACGATGGATATCGAGCGCGAACGAGGCATCACCATCAAAATGACCGCGGTCCGGCTCACCTATACCGCCCTGGACGGCAGCGAATACGAGCTGAACTTGATTGATACGCCCGGTCACGTCGATTTTACCTATGAGGTCTCCCGGTCGCTGGCCGCCTGTGAGGGTGCGGTGCTGGTGGTGGACGCCGCTCAGGGCGTGGAGGCGCAGACGGTGGCCAACGTCAACCTGGCCCTCAACCACAAACTGGCGATCGTGCCGGTCATCAACAAGATCGATCTGCCGGCCGCCGACCCGGATCGGGCGCGCGAGGAGATCGAAAACGTGCTGGCCATTGACGCCAGCGAGGCGGTCCTGGCCAGCGCAAAGCAGGGGATCGGCACTCGGGAGGTGCTCGAGGCGGTGGTACGTCAGATACCGCCGCCGACAGGTGATATCGAAGCGCCTCTTCGCGCACTAATTTTCGACAGCCACTTCGATACCTATCAAGGCGTGGTGTGCTACATACGGGTGGTGGATGGTGAGATCATGCCCGGCATGCAGATCCGATTGATGGCAACCGGCAAGGAGTACGAGGTGATGTCGGTGGGGGTGTTCAGGCCAAAGATGGAGCCGGGCAAGCGGCTGCAGACCGGCGAGGTTGGGTATGTGACGGCCGGCATCAAGACGATCGGTGATGCTAACGTGGGCGATACCATCACCGGCGCCGAGCATCCGGCATCAGAGCCGTTATCCGGATACCGGCGGGCGAAGCCGATGGTCTTTTGCGGCTTCTATCCGATGGATGGGGCCGACTACCCCGACTTGAGGGAGGCGCTCGCCCGCTTGCAGCTCAACGATGCCGCCCTCAGCTATGAGCCGGAAACCTCCGCCGCATTGGGCTTCGGCTTCCGGTGCGGATTCCTCGGCCTGCTTCACATGGAGATCGTCCAGGAGCGGTTGGAGCGCGAGTTTAACCTTTCGCTCATCGCAACCTCACCCTCGGTGGTTTATCAGGTGATGACGACCGCCGGCAAACGACTGGAGGTGGACAATCCCGCCCTGATGCCGCCGGCGGTGGAAATCGCCGCCATCGAGGAGCCGTTTGTCATCGCCACGATCATGTTGCCGGGCACCTATGTTGGCCCCTCGATGGAGCTGGCTCAGGAGCGGCGCGGTGAATTCATTAAGATAGATCATCCTGCCCAAGACCGGGTTATGCTTTCCTACCGTCTGCCGCTGGCCGAGATACTGTTGGATTTCTTTGACCAGTTGAAGAGCCGCAGCCGTGGTTACGCCTCCTTCGATTACGAAATGGAGGGATACCGCGAATCGAAGCTGGTAAAGCTGGACATTTTGATCAATGGGGATGTGGTGGACGCCCTCTCCTTCATCACCCATCGAGATAAGGCCTACTCGCGGGCGAGGCTGTTTGTAGATCGCTTAAAAGAGGTGGTTCCGCGTCAGCAATATGAGGTGCGAATCCAGGCGGCGATCGGGGGGAAAATCATTGCGGCGGAGACGGTAAAGCCGTTCCGTAAAAACGTGATCGCCAAATGCTACGGCGGCGACATCACCCGCAAGCGCAAGCTGCTCGAGAAACAGAAGGAGGGCAAGCGCCGAATGAAGCAGGTCGGCAGCGTCGAGATCCCGCAGGAGGCGTTTCTCAGCGTGCTGAAGATCGGGCAAGGCTGATTATTGGCCGGTTGAGGTGCCCGGTATCGGCTCTCGATGGTGCCGCGTGATGGCGAATCGCTGCTCCGCATAGACCGGAGCGGTGTGCGCCTCGTTATTGCGATACTCCTCATCAATGATGAAGTGGAACGATTCGGTGAGCCGGCAGAATTTCTTGAGCTCGGCCACCTCCTCGGGTGTTTCCGGGCAGAGACGTAGGATCACGCTGATCCGCCTGCCCTGCTCATCCACAATCATCGGCTCTCCAGCGCGCATTCCCTCAAAATAGGCCTTCATATTTCCGCTCCTATCCTAATGATGAAGATTATGGGAGATCAGGATTCCCTGGCTGAAATTTACCCTATTTGCCCCATTTCCCATCATCGAATTGCGACGATTGGGTGCGGATAGGTTGTTGCTCCAACAATCGAGCATGTGGTAGAATGGAATACCAATTAATTCACGGTACCGGATTGAAGCCAACCCTCTACTAGGGTCGGCTCCTTCCTGCCCCGTTGGAGCGGGGCCAGTGTCCGAAGGGAGGGTAATCACGATGCGCCATTACGAGGCAATGTTCCTCGTTGACGCCAATACCACCGATGAGGCGCTCGAAGCCATCATCGAAAAGTATAAAAACGTCGTCACCGAAACGGGTGGAGTGGTCGGAGAGGCTGGCAAGTGGGAAAACGGCAGCCGCCGGCTGGCATACGAGTTGGCAGGCCGCCAGGAAGCGATCTACGTCCTGATGAATTTTGAAGCGGGTGCCGATACGCCCAGCGAGCTCGACCGTATGTTTCGAATAAGCGACGACGTTTTTCGACATATCATCGTCCGCCGGGATCAACGTGAGGAGTAGCTGCCCCAATCCTCATTCTTACGATCCGTATTTTGTCCTCGAGCTGAATCCTGAACCATCTGACGCCTGCGTCCCATCGGGGTATGGGGTCAGGCGGATCAGGGACAGGAAAACCGTTGAATTAGGAGGAGAACGAAGAACATGCTCAACCGAATCGTGCTAGTCGGCCGCTTAACTCGTGACCCGGAACTGAAGTACGCGCCTAGCGGAACTCCGCTGGTAACCTTCGGGATTGCGGTGGACCGCCGCACAAAATCGGCTTCCGGCGATCGCGAAACCGATTTCATCAACATTGTGGCTTTCCGGCAGACGGCAGAGTTCGTCAGCCAGTACGTGGGCAAGGGGCGGCTGGTAGCGATTGACGGCCGCTTGCAGATTCGGAGCTGGACCGCTACCGACGGCACCCGCAGGACCAGCGCCGAGGTCATCGCCGAATCGGTGCAGGCGCTGGATCGCCCGAAGGAGGGAACACCGGCCGGGGTCGGCGCGGCGGCCGAGGGGATTGAAGAGGCGGCCGGCGGTTTTGACATGAACGAAGAAAGGGACCCCTTCGCCGATGAGTAGCGCCTCGTCGGGGATGGACTATATTGCTCAAATAAGTGATTCAGAAAAGCGAAGCAGGATGAAAAATCGGCGGATGCCCGGCCGAGGGTAAACATCTGCATCCTGCCACCGCTTGATAGACTACTACCTGTCCAGGAGATACAACGCAACCGGCTATGAACAAACGAACCACTAAGTTTCGCCGCCCACGCCGGAAGGTATGCACCTTTTGTGTGGAAAAGGCAACCGATATTGATTATAAGGCGGTCGCTAAATTACGCCGCTTCACCACCGATCGCGGTAAGATAATTCCGCGCCGCACCAGTGGAGTGTGTGCCCGCCATCAGCGCGACCTGAGCAATGCGATTAAGCGGGCGCGGCATATCGCACTGTTGCCATTCGTGACGGGGTAAGGGGACAACTTAAAAATTACAGGTTAGGAGCATCGCGGAATGGTGGTTAAACCAATCTCAGAGATACTCGACAGCCCAGCTCAGATGAAGGCGTTGGATCCCAGCGATATGCTTGGGCTGACGGTGGATTTTCCCAATCAGTGCCGTCGGGGCGCTGAGTTGGGTCGACAGTTCGAACGGGACATCCGGCCGCAAACCTCGATTCAAAACATAGTTGTCACCGGAATGGGCGGCTCGGCCATCGGCGGTGATATGCTGCGCTGCCTCATTGAGGAGGCGGGGGTGGTGCCTTTATCGGTAAACCGCAGCTACGACCTGCCCGGTTACGTGGGAAGCCATACTCTGGTCATCGCGGCCAGCTACTCCGGCAATACCGAAGAGACGCTTGCTTCGTATAAAGTGGCGCACAGCCGGCGGGCGCAGGTGGTGGTGATCACCAGCGGCGGATCGCTCGCCGAGCTGGCTCGAAAAGATAAGGTGCCGCTGTGCATCATTCCGGGCGGCCAGCCGCCCCGCGCCTCAACCGGCTATCTCTTCTTTCCGGCGCTGATCTATCTCGTATCGAGAGGATTTTTCAACCGAGACCTGAGCGGCGATATTGACGAATCGCTCCAATTGATGGCCAAAATGCAAGCGGAGCTAGGGCCGGAGGTACCGGCCGTCGGCAATGAGGCGAAAAAGATTGCGGAGCAGCTTTACCGGCGGCTACCGGTTATCTATGGCTCACAAGATTACGGCGGGGTGGCCGCACTTCGCTGGAGAACGCAGATCAACGAAAACGCCAAATGCCTGGCCTTCCCTTACGCTTTTCCTGAGATGAACCATAACGAGATTCTGGGTTGGACGCTGGCTCATAAGCTCCAATCACGTAACTTCACCACCGTCATCCTGCAAGACCCCAGCGAGTTCGAAGCGCTTCCCGGCGGCGACCCGCGTCGCCGTATCGGACGCCGAATCGAGGTGACCAAAGACCTCATTCACCGCGCAACCCGCCTGATCAGTGTGGTGGCCCGCGGGGAATCGCTGCTGAGCCGGATGCTCAGTCTGATCTATCTGGGTGATTTCGCCAGCGTCTATCTCGCCTACCTGAACCAAATTGACCCGACCAACATCGATAACATCAACGTCTTGAAGGCGAAGATGGCGAAGCTGCGAGGCTGATTTTTTAAGCCGGAATTGGCGTCAAACCGATTTAGAAGTCGAAAAGAGATGCGCTGAGATCGGTATTGACCTTGATTCGGCTGGCGGTGGTGATGGCCGCCACCTGACCGCCGCCGTCCTCCACCTCGACTTTCGTCGGCAGCCAGATTCCGGGCGCCGCTTCGACCGGATCGGTATACAGAAAGATCGCCTTTGTGCGCCCGCTTTCACCTACCCACTCCCGGCGAGCGGTAATGTGGGTTTGAGGATCGAACCAAACGATGTATTTGGATTCATCCCCATTGGCGCCCTTATAGGTCAATTGAAAGACCGGCATACTTTTGCCGTCGCAGCTTTCTGTGCGCAAATAGTCGGCATTGAGATAGATGAGCGCATCGGGCGTCAAAAGGCCCGCATCCAGCAGCGACTGGCGGGTTCCCGGCGTGGCGCCGACCTTCGACTTTTGCTTTAGCCCCAGCTTTGGAATGGCGAAATAGCGCTTTTCCCCGTTTATGATGTAGATCGCCTTGGTGATGCCGATTTCACCCTCCAACCGCAGTCGGTTCGGCGCCATATAGCTGAGCGTCATCCGCTTAAAGCGGTAAGCCATTTCAAAGTCACGCCCCATCTTTCCCAGTATGCTTCGGTCCGCCTGCACGATCTGGATGCTTTCTTGGAGGCTGTTAATCTTGTTGGCGATGAAGTCGTTGATGTTGGGGGCGGCGTATGATTTCGCCACGCACAGCAGCAGGAGGGCGCCCGCTGCTGCGGGCAGGTACCGCCCGCCCCAAGCGCGTAAATAGTTATTCATTCTGTTCATTATGCAATAAGTATATCACGCCGCCGGGGAATTGACTACCATCAGTCAGGCATCAATCAGGCTTGTTTTTCTAAAAGCTAAAAATATTGTTTCGTATTTACCATAAAGCGAAGTTAATGGACCGCTATTCGCTCCGTCACAGCGCCTCATGGATAAAGCGGTAGTTGAAGCGGCCGGCCGGGGCGCTATCCCCGATATACCAGAAATCGTTGATATCGCCGCCGATCGGGCAGTTATCCACCCAGTGAAAATCGAACATGGTGCGGCGCGGGTTTTCCAGTTTCAAGATCGCGCGCGGCACTTCGAGCACCATCTGATTGCCAGCCGCCCGGTATCTCACCTCCCACTCGTTGCCGTTGGAAAGGTTTTTTACCGTGGTGGTTGCGGTGCCGGCAACCCGCTGGTTCACCACATAGTCATACCCATTCCAGCCGCTATTCGTGTTCAGGTTGGAGTTGATCAGCAACAGCATCCAGTTCGGATCGGAGTACGGTGATAATGGTTGAGCGGTACGTACATAAAAGAAGAGGTTGTGCTGGTCGCAGGCAACCTTCGCCAGAGCGATGTCGTTGCGGCCGGAATCGTCGGTGTAGTGGAAGTCGCCCCAGCCCTTCCAATCGCGATGAATCACGTCGCCGATATCATCGCGGTATTCGGGCATGATTTTTTGCCAGGCTGCGAACTGGTTTGCGGGCGACATCGTATGAAAGCCGTGCGCGATCGGTATGGGTCGCACCCCCTTAAATCGCCGGATGCCGCTCACCATCTGAAGATAGTAGGTGTCACCGTAACCGCCCTTCATCGGCATCGCATCTCGGCTGAACTCTTGGTTGTAGTTATCCACAAAGAAAGTGTCGCCCGGTTTGAGCGCTCGGCCAATAAAATTCATCGTCTGACCCGGCTTAACGATGAATCGCTGCGCCACCCACTCGTTCCATCCAGTGATGAATAGAAAATCGGGGTCGAGTTTGAGCGCCTGCTCCCACTGCTCATTGAAATAAGGGCCGCTTTTCACATCGGCCGCGATGAAGTCCCGGTTCAGCGGCGGCTCATCCCCGTTGTGGAAGCTGCGGCCGATGTCGTTAACCGGATGCGAGGCGATGGCGACCGGCACCTCTTCGGCCACGTTCGGGCTGGTGTGCCAGCCGTAGTGCTGGGGGTAGCTGTCAATCCACTGCCACTTATCCTTGCCCGGGTCCCACGCCCAGGAGTAGCGCCATGTGAAATAATCGCGGATGCGAGGGCCAATTGGCGAGTCGTTCGGTAGTTTGGCGTTGATGTCGCCCAGAATGAGCGGCTTGCCCTCCCAGTAAAACCAGAGGTCGGGATAGAGGTTTTTTGAATAAAAGTTGTTGTACAGGCTCGTCACCGTTTCGGCGCCGGCGGCATGGGTCACGTAGGCGATCTGCGGGGTGGCATTGCCCTGCGCGCGCATCCGCATGGCGACCTGGCAGAGTGCGTGCACCTCATCCGGGTAGGTAAATGCATTGGTTACATCCAGCAGCAGCACGTCCACGCCGGCCGCCTGCAGCATCGCGATGTTATGCCGAATAACCCAGGGGTCGTTGGCCAAAAAGTAGCCCACCGCCGGCTCCCCCCACCAGTGGAAGGCGCCTTCCGGACCGTAATCGGGATGACTGGGGTCGGCGGCGATCAATTTGGTGTTGTCGTAGGGGCCAGGCGTTCCATGCGCACCGTGCCAGACGAAGTAAAAGATGCCGACAAAGCGATTCTTGCGCGGTGAGGGCGCCTCAGTTGAAGTGGGTAGCTCGCGCCCCAGCGCGTCGGTGGCGACCCAGGTGTCGGAGGAGAGATCGCGAAACCGCTTTCTGACCTTTGGAACATCCGGAGTAGTTAATACAGTTGAACCGATACCGAGGCTCAGCGTCGCACCTCCTAAAAATTCGCGACGGGTTAATGGATGGCGCATAAGTTGCTCCTTGAAGCGGCGTTGACCGCACAAAAATATAAATCGTTTGGTATGAAATTTACCTCATCCGTCCTTTCGGTGTGGCCAAAGAGCTGAAAGGTCAGAGAGTAGTTTGCGGGAATCATTCTCGATTACACAACCCACCCCCAACCCAACCCTCCCCCTCAGAGGGGGAGGGTTTTAATATACTCACCGTGCTCGGCATCCTTCCCCCTCTCAGAGGGAAGGCCGTCATGGGGGTACGCCTGATAATCGGGTGTTAATCGAACGTATTCTACAATCCCGTTCCCCCATCCTTGGGGAAGTAGTGGGGATGAGTCAGTCTATCGAGCTGAGTTCCAGCCGAGCTAACACCTTTTTGAAATGGGTTTCGTCTTATGAGTGTAATTGGATAGATCGATTCTGACCGTGGCCGCTGGATAAATCATCCCGGATTCTAGTCAGGGAAGGAGAATACAATGAAAACGAAGACGATTTGGATGGCCGTCATCACGCTGCTGGTGATCGGCGGTCTGGCTCGACTGGGATACGCTCAGATCTCCGCAAATCAGCCGCCGCAGTACGGAGGGCCGATGCAGCCGGGAATGCAACCGCCGATGGCCGGTATGATGCCTCAATTCCCACTGTTTGACCCCGCCGTACCCAATCTGCCTCAGAAGCTAGCGCCGGTCATCGCTTTACGACAGATAGTGCAGTCCGGGTTGACCAAGAAGGACATCGCGGATGCCTTGCCGATATTGAAGCAGCTTGCGGCCGATAAGAAAGAGCTGGAGACGGCGGTCGACTCGGCGATCAGCCAGGAAAAGCAGCACCTGCTGTCGTCATCCGGTGACGACTCGCTCCCAGCCGTCGAATCAAGCGCTCTACGAACCGCGCTCAACCGCTTTCACCGCCAGCAGCAAGACCTCTGGAATCGGTTAAACGATCGAATCGGTGACACAAAGGCCCACGTTCTGCAAAGCTTGGTATCACCAGTGTCGGGCCCCATGCCGATGATGATGCGGGGGATGCCGGGTCGGCCTTCCGGCGGAGGCCCATTCGGGCCGCCTAACGGCCCCTCGATGCAGGGTGGACCGCCGATGGGACCCCCAAATCAGGGTGGACCGCAGACGGGACCCCCGAATCAAGGCGCTCTCCAATCCTGGCAAATTCGCTCAGCAGGTGGCTTTGCCCGGCAAGTGGATCAGCCGGGTTCAATGCCGAGACCCGGTATGGGAGTGCCGATGATGCCTTCGATCATGCCATTTATCCAGCGGATCAGCCTAACCGATTTAATCCAACTGCTGGAGCAGCGGCTCGCGGCGATGCCCGGCTAGCCGAAATCGAGGCGAGTTGGAATCCGATCTAACGGCCAAGCGAACGAATAGGTTCTAAAGTGATCACGAAGGAGCTCGTAGGTGGAAAATAAATAATAATACGGCGATTAAAGTCCGTCATGCCGGACTTGATCCGGCATCCAGAGCCTTCTGGATTCCCGCTTTCTCCCCGCCTACGCTGGGGATGACAGGGAATGACAAATTCGGGATATTTATTTGCCGGGTGAATACCGAGCGGGCTCCTTCGATTTTGTGTCGGCGACGAACAACCTATATGCCAATCCTCCCGCGATGTTTCCACCTACCACTTCCCTGCACAACGACTGCATCGTTTCGAAACCCGATAAACCGCTCCCCGGATCTATAAATTGAGTGCGCTGTGGTAATTCCAGCCGCTTTTATCGCGATTCAACTCATTTAGGGGTTTAATTTCACCAGTGGTTGCGACCGTATTTTAGTTACTGCACCAATATAGGAGATGGCCCATCGAACATACCGAAGCCATTGCCCAATATGAGAGAAAAATGGTGAAATCTTCAACCTTTATTCTTCGATGGAGGGCGGAGAAGGTGGGAGGCAGCGGCATTTCGCCCGCATCGGTGAGATATTGAATGAGATGCTTGCTGATCGGTTCCAATTTGTTCGTTTTGAAAATGGAAAGAACATTTAGATTTGCGCGCCAGGTCGTCAGCGCTTACATTCTGGATGATTGCCGGATGATGGCGGCCGCGATCGCCTACTACGTGCTGCTTGCGCTGGTACCGGCGCTGCTGTTGGCGATCGGTGCGCTCGGCATCGTGATGGGCAACTCGCTGGAATCACTGCACGCGATCCGAATGTTCCTTACACGCAACCTGCCGGTGGGTCCCCATTTTATTTCCTATATGGTGCGGGAAATTGTCAGCGATCGGCGGATTTTGGGCGGGGTTGGGCTGGTCGGCGTCTTATTTTTAGCCAGTCAGGTCATGGTTAACTTGGAAATTGCATTTAACCGGATCTGGGGGATTGACCACAATCGCTCCTATCTATGGCGCCGGCTTTACGGCCTTGGGGTCACGATACTGGTGCTCTTGATGTTGATTTTATCGCTGCTGCTTTCTGGGTTTTACACTTACATTCGGCATTTCAAGATTCCCGGCCTCTCTATTTCTCCCGATCGCGTTCCGATACTGTGGAGCTTGATCGGCACCCTAACGCCGCTTGTGCTTTCGGTGTTGATGTTTTCAATTCTGTATAAGCTGGTACCGCACCGGCGCACCTCCTGGAAAGCAACGCTGTCCGGCGGCCTTTTTGCCGGCCTTTGCTGGGAAGTTGCAAAGTATCTTTTCACCTTTTATTTAGTTCATTTCGATTCGTACGCCAAACTTTACGGCTCCTTGGGCAGCCTTTTCATTTTGCTGTTTTGGGTCTACTATTCGTCAACCATTTTGCTGATCGGTGCCGAGATCGGCGCGATTTGCGATCATCAAAAGGTTTGCCCAGTCGAGGTAATGGAGACGATACAGCTCGCATCACCGGGGCATAAAGATGGTGGAACAGGCGACAAGGATTTCAGCGGTCGGGGCGTTTAATCGGCGGCTGGATCGAATTTACCGCGCGGACCTTTCTGCCGGCTCTCGATTAAAAATAGCGAAGCGCGTAAGTGGACTAAGGGCAGTGTGTCAATGGCGGCTGAACGGTGCGATTACTTCCGATCAATCACCAGATAGGCGATCGCCGCATCCCACCGGTGGCCATAGTTCCGCGCCAGACGGAAATGAAAGTCGGATGCTGGCAAGGTCACGATGGAGTGATGGCTTTGTGATACCAGTTGAATGGGCATGCTGCTGCCGGTCACGCTAAGCAAGCGGATTTTGGATCTGGCGATAGGGAGCGTGATTCGTATGTCGGTATTTTTTGTCAAAGTGGCATGGTCTAAGATGAGCGCGACCACGATCCGCTTTCGGCCCACTTGAAAGCCCAGCACGGTGGGATTCTCCTCGTCAATGGCGGGTGGCAGGTCAGGGTGGCAGGTAAATTTATTGTAAGCATGTAGCGGGGCGCCGCCCAGCAATCGGTTGATTACCGCCAGCCGTTCGCCGTGCTGGGACATCACGATCTTGCCGCTTGCACCGGTGGTGGTGAAGCATTTGGAGCCGTCCGGTCCGGCGCCCCAGGCGGCGTACCAGAACAGCTTATATTGATTGGGATGTTTCCAACGATGGGTGAGCGCCCAATGAAGCGCTCGCAGGTAGTAGTTTGGCAGGTAGTTGGGGAAATCCACGAAGCCGATCTCGGTTTGCCAGATTCCGCGGCATTTGCCGGTTTTGACCCAGCGGTCATAGAGATACTGCCAGTCGGTAATGGGGTCATAATGGATGTCGAGGATATCGGTGTAGCGCCAGGCATTGTGCCATCGCAGTTCACGATCGTACTCTTGCATTGAGTTGCCGCAAGGCCAGCCGCCGAACACGACCCGGCAATGGTATTGTCGAATGATCATCGCAGCCGGCAAGTAGACATCATCTATGTAGGCCAGGTTGGTTTTCCCGGCCCAAAAGCCGGCCTGAATCGTCGGCTCGTTCCATATCTGGAAGTAGCGTAGGTTAAACGGCGGTTTGCTATAGTGGGCAACCACGTGTCGGACGTAGTTCTCCCACTCCAAGCGATCGGCCGGCGGTGCAAAACCGTTGCCCGGCACGCTCTCATCCCAGGAGGCGGTGTAGGCGAGTATCGGGACCACCTCAATCCCCTGGGCGTGCGCACCCTTCACGAACCGGTCGGCGGCGTCCCATGACCATTCGCCCTTTTTCGGTTCGATGGAAATCCAGCCGGGACCGCCGGTCCAATAGAAGGGGGTACGCGACCAACCGATGCCCATCCGTTTGCCGAGTGATGAATCGACCAGGTAGACGGCGCCCAGGAAGTCCCGCAGTCGGATGCCGCTCTCATTTTCGGCCAGGATCGGCGGCTTTGCGGTGGCGGGAAGGCTGACAATTATGAGCGCAAATAAAAAAATTGATCGAAATTTCATGATTCTGTTTTGATACCTCGGTCGTTCATTGGAGTTGGCATAATAATTGCTTCGTAGGAGAGTTCGGCTTTGCGGGAATCATTTTCGATTTCGTTGCCCCCCACCCAGCCCTTCCCCGCGGAGGGAGGCGGGGACCGTCATTCCCACGGAAGTGGGAATCCAGACTTGTAGTGGCGATCCTATGTGATCGCTCTCTTATTCGTTTCATTCTCGATTATCTGGCGTACCCCCATCCCGGCCTTCCCCCAGAAAGGGGGAAGGAGGTTGGAGATTGCGTCATTCCCGAGAAGGCGGGAATTCTCAACGTGCATCGCCGGTCGTAATTTTCCTCAAAAACCCGATCACATCCTCAACGAGCGGCTGGCTATATTCGGCGTTGGTGGTCAGCACATCCGAGATGTAGAGGATGCGGCCGCCGCCCGGAAAGGTGAGCAGCGCGGCGGCCACCCCGTAGTCCTTACCGCTCGCCCCGACCACCCGATAGATCGGCTGATATTGCACGCCGGCCGGAAAAGTGCTGGTGGTGATGGCGCGCAGTCGGGGATTGTCGTTTGGGTAAGTGATCGTCTTTGGAAGGCCGGTGAAAACGGTCTGACCGGGCACTTCCTCGATTTGAAGCGACTCGCTGGGAAGCGTTTCGATGGTGTTCACCAGCGGCAACCCCAGCCGGCCGGTCAGTGGGGCGGCTGCCATTTGGCCACCGGGGCCGACCGGGTAAAACAAGGGCCAAGGCCCACCGGCCATCAGAATGAGCGTGCCCCCGTTGTGCAGATATTGAACCAGCGCGTCAGCGGCATCGCCGGGCGCGTTGACGGTTTGGATATACTGCTCGCCGTCCAGATCGAAGGCGGCTTTTATCTTTTGCGAGTTGAAGACGCTCGCATTAACCAGTTGCTGAGGCGTCAATATCAGCGCTTTGTCGTTTAATCCGGACATTCCGAAAATGGCGGAGACCGGCGATGCACCGCCCTGCGGCGGCAGGATGGCGAAGCTGTTGTTCGGAATCGCCGCCGCCGCATCCCTTAGCCCGGCGGCAAAGCGGTCAGCCGTTTGAAGCTGCCGCAGCGTTTCGATCCCGAATTGCAGCGGCGCCGGATTGAACGCCTGGCGGGCGGCGCCGGTGACGGCAAACACCAGGCGGCTGCCGGCATCCACCCTGGTAACCGGCTGGCCGTCGGTTTTCACCCAACCCATCAGCAGTCGCGCGGTGAAAATGGGCGGCCAAGCCTTCCACGCCAACCCCGACCGCTCATCGGTAACGGACAAGCGGCGGCCGTTTTGTAGGATCAGAGAAGGCAGCGCACCGGAGCCGTCGCTGTAAAGCACGCAGACCTCATCCGCAACCAGGGGATGAATGAGATCGGCTTGTCCCTTTACCGCGCTCTTTGCGCCGGCCGGCGCAAGTGTAAACGGCACTCCAAGCACCCATCTCGACCCGCGCCATAGGCCAGACCAGGAGCTCAGGTCATGCCAGGAAGTGTCGGGCCGGATGTTGCAGATGAGATCACCGTACTGGAATCCAGGCGGCGCGGCGGGGTTGGAGACCGAGTCGGTCAGCGGCGGCTCAGACGGCAAAACGGGAAGCGAGGCGGCCGGATGGCCGACCACAATGGTGTCATCGTTTTGCACGTTATTAATGATAAGCGACCATAGCGCTTGGGGCGGCCGGATAAAGTCAGTGCCCGGCGCCAGAGAAATTTGACTGGTTCCGCGCAATATGGAGACCTGCTTCTTGCTTAAATCCACGTAGGGACAGGTGAGCGACAGATCGAATGGATGTCCGATCTTGCTGTCTACCCGGAAACTGAGGTTCCCGGTCGGCTGGTAACGGTAGTCGCTGACGCGGGTCTCGGCACCGTCCCGATCAAAGGCCATCGCCGCCTTTTCACCGGCCAGTACTCGAACGCGGGTATCGCCGACCGGATACTCCATTGGCAGGGTTGAGCCGGTTCCGTAATCGGCGTGCTTTCCCGGCCACCAGGAGCGGCCCGGAAATAGACCGTACTCTTCGCCGAGGGCATCCCCCGGGTAATCGGCGATCGAGGAGTGATACTCATCTTTGTAGAGCTGGTACCAGCGATCCAGTGAGCCTTGCAGAGCGTACATCAAGATTGGATCACCGGTCTCAACCGCCACCTGACCGAGCGTATCCAAATCCCAAAAGACCTCATTGGCGCAGGCGGTTCCGGTCCAATCGCGGCCGGAATTGGGCTCCCAGAGGAAGGCGGAATCCAGATTGTCATCGCGGTTGTTGTCGGAGGGCCACATCGTCATGTAGCGGTAGACGAAGGCGCGGGCAAGATGCAGCGCCTCCTTCGCCCGAGTTGCTCGAACCGGATCGTCCTTGAAGGTGAAGTAGTAGTCCAGGCAAAAGGCGGCCGAGAGCGTGCCGCCTATGGCAAAGGGCGAGGAGGGAACATCGGGAAACTCGTTGCGGGTCCAGGCGATCGACCGCGTCCAGTTAAAGACGCCGTCCACGTAGGGTAGATACTGCGTTTCGCCGCGGTCCCGGTAGAGATCGAGCAGGAGCCGCCCGGCCGCCCAGCCGTTGGAGTTATGCAGGCTGGTGACTGGGGCGCCGCCCCATTCATCTGTCCACCGCCCTTTAATCGGCTTATCCCAGTAGCATCCGATTTCTGCCGGGATCGGCTTCCCTTCGGTTAATGCGGGCGGGCCGGGTAGAAAGCGCTTCGGAGATGCGCCGGCCTGGTTGATGTCAAACCAGCGGGCATTCTTTACCAGGTAGGCGGCCTGCTCTTCTAGTTGGGCGATCCGAGAGGTATCTTGATCACGCACCGGCACATCCACCATGCTCTCGTTGTTGCTGCGCCAGCCCTCGATATCAACCGATCCCGGAACCTGGAAGGGCGCACCCTCTTGCGCGATCAGGTTTCCCTTGAATGGCCCGTCGAAATCCTGCATTCGGTCCCCTCCCGGAAGCCATGAAAGGTCTACCCTTCTGGGAACGCGGGGCAGATCATTGCGATAGTTTTTCCAAATAAAGCTCCAGAGCAGCTCATTGGGGTCACGGGTGGCCGGCAGATCTTGACTCCAGATCAGGTAGCCATCGGAGGCGATCACATCGCCCGGCTTGGGAAATTCCAACTTTTGATAATCCAGGCCGCCATACGGATAAACCAGACTAACGAACTGGTCGTCGGTGTTATTGGGATGGCTTGGCGTCGCCTCTCGCCAGCAGTAACCGGTTGCAACGTACTTTTCAGTGTTGGTGAGAAGCCGTGTGGATTGAAATTCAAAGCCGGCGTAGAGTGATCGCTGCGGAGCCCAGAGGCCGATCACCGGTAGCGCTTGAGCGCCCAGCGGCGGGGTGTAGCTCCAGTTCCGGTTGTAGTGGTAGGCGGATATCTCCGGTGTCCCGGCGTGACGATCCAGCAGCAGCGGAAACGGGTCGGCGTAAGGAGTCGCATTGAGCCAGCCTTGAATGTGCCAGGCCATGGCGTCGGGCATATAGAGGGATAGGAAATGAAACGGCGATTTTCCAACGGTGGTCAGCCATTTGCTCGAATCGAAGGCCTGGATGGTCAAGTGAAAGACCACATGAGGATAACGATTTTTGGGAAGCAGGGCCACCTCGATGTAATCGCTCTCACCCAGTTGGAGTCCGCAACCGCGCAATGGTACCAAAGCGGTGAAGACCAGCCGCGGGTAGTTGGTTTCGGCGCGGCAGACATCGGCCGTAATGATGCCGTTGCTACTCAGTCGCACCGGCGCGACCAGATGGTTGCGATTATAAAGGTCGAATCCGATCCATCGGTCGGCCTGTTTCACCGCTACGATACGGATCGTCCCAGAGGCAATCTGCAGCCCCTGGGATGGCGCGCTGGACGCCAAAAGCGCGCCCAACGCGATGAACAGCCATCCTGTTTTCATGCATGTCCTCAAATCGGTGCCCTCCATTTCGGTAAATGATGATCGTCGGTTTGCCCGTTCAAATGAGTGATTCGGGGAACAACGGTCATCTTTTTTATTGAAAATTGTATTAAAGCGATTCTAGATGCCAGTCATTCAAGGCGCTATCCGAGAAACCGGAAGGTGGGGGAAATACTTGTTTAACCAGACGGCCTAAAGCTCGGCCGGATGACAAGAAAACACGAGAAAGCTTCTCAGCATAATTCATCTTGGTTTTCGAAATATCGCAAGCGGAGTAAGCTACTTTCATGAGATGGGTTTTTCCGGTACCATTAGCGCCTACAAAAACATTAACGACGGGCGAAAAGTCAACGGAAATCTTCTTAAAAGCGGTAAGCCCTTCACAAACGACCTTGCTTAAGCTCACTTATGCTCTCCTGTTCAGCGTTACAATCTAACGGTACCACATTGTAAGTCCCGATTAGAGATATTAACCCGGCAAATAAATATCCCGAATTTGTCATTCCAGCGAAAGCGGGAATCCAGAAAGCTCTGGATGCTGGATCAAGTCCGGCATGATGGTATTTGATTACCGGATTAATAAGTCTCGATCACTGTCTGACATATCTTCTTGATGCCTCCCACGCCAGCTCTTGGAAAATAGGGAGGGAATGGCGGTAAAACCGCTTCCAGCCGGCGCACAGCCAGCTCAACCGATGGGGATCGTCCGTTTGGCGGAATCGGTGCTTCAGGCAATCGCCGGCGCAGAACGCTCGATATTCGCAAGTGTCGCATTGCAAATTCCACTCCGATTTCATCCGCCCAAATTGCTGGTAGACGGTCGATGTTTGCATCTCCTCCCATGTGTTTTGCATCAGGCTGCCCAATTTCAAATCCGGCCTCACGAAAAAGTCGCACGGGTAAACGTCGCCGTTATGCTCCACCACGAAGTAGTCGTTGCAGCGGTTGCGCATGGTGCAGGTGGCGGCGGCGCCGGTTATCAGCCGATTCAAAATATCATCATGAAGGCGAATGGAGACGCGACCGACGTCATGCCGCCGCCACTCATCAAAAACCTCTTTGAGAAATTCCCCCCATTGATCGCCGGTGATGGTAAAGGGCAACGGCCGCCCGGTCGCATCGAACTCCACGCAGGGTATGTACTGATGATAGTCCAGACCCAGGCTCTTGATGTAACGATAGACCTCTTTCCCTTGCTTCACGTTGGCCGAGCTGACGACCGTCAGCACGTTGAAGCTGACCCCTTGTCGCCGAAGTGCGGTGATCCCTTCCAGCGTTTTGGTATGCACGCTTCGGCCGCTCACCGTATGGCGGTTGAGGTCATTAATGCCGGGCGGGCCGTCCAAGCTGACCCCGACTAAAAACCGGTACTTTGCGAGATGAGCGGCGAGATCATCATTCATGAGGGTGGCGTTGGTTTGCAGGCCATTGGTGACGATGGCGCCAGGCCGGCCGTAGCGCTGCTGCATATCTACCACTTTGCGGAAAAACTCCAGTCCCATCAAGGATGGCTCACCGCCCTGCCAGCCGAAGGCGTAAACGGTCTGGATGGTGCCCATATAACCGGCAATGACACGCTCCAGCACCGGGTCGGACATTCGGTGCTTATGTGTTTCGGAGTATAGCTCGGCCCGATCCAGGTAAAAGCAGTAGCGGCAGCGAAGGTTACAATCGGCGCCGGCTGGCTTTATCAGGAGTGAAAAGGGCTTTACCAGCTCGCGAATCCCCTATCTTGCATATATTTGATGAGTAAAACACCGCAATCAAGTTTCATCACCGGGCCGGGAAATCCTCCTTCCATTGCGAGAGACCGGGAAGGGACCATGAAGCAATCTCCCCTTTACCGGGAGATCGTGTCGCTTCCTGTGGTCGCTCGCAATGACAAGCGAGCGAAATGTGCGGATTTATACTCGACTGCATTTCCTTGGCCGCCGGTCGGCCGGTTGGTTGTAGGGCTGAAAATCCGGTGTATAATAGGTAGACAAATATATACTTCGGAGGTTGAGCGGATGAGCAACTGGGTGACGCTCTCTTGGCCGAAATGGGAGCTGGAGCAAAAAGCGGATGATCTGTTGAGAAGCGAAAGGCGTGAGGGGGATAGTCCGGTTTATACCGAGAAGCAGCTTGCTCGAAGGGGCCGCGCCGCGATACCGGTCGAGCAGATCGAGGACTGGGTGGCGGATGAGCGAAGGATGCGTTACGATGAGCTGCGCTTTATGCTGGCGACCAGCCGGCTGAGCGGCGCCGATCGGCTGTGCGTGGATCTCTGGCTGGATGGCTACACCCAGCATGAGGTCGCCGAGGTGATGGGGGTAAAGCAACAGGCGGTCTCACGGCGGTTGCGGCAGGCGCTCAAACGACTATGGGAGGAGGGAGCGCTCTCATTTTGGGAGTTTTCGCGTCGGGTGATCTATCGCCGGCCGGTTCATTCACACAAGTACTGCATCTCGCGGATTTGTCGGCGGTGCGGGGAGGAGTTCCTGGTCGGGTTGGGTTGCGGCATATACTGCTCGGATCGGTGCCGGGAGGCCGGAAAACATAAGGAGTAGATTTTGGTTGAAAAGAGGCGATTGGAGATGGAGCATCCCGACCTGACCACCGCGGCCGATATCCGGAGGCGGCTGGCGGCCAACTGCGAACGGGTGGAAAAGCTGCTGGCCGAGAATTCGATGGAGGATTTGAGGGCGGTGAGGTCGCTGCTGGCTGAAGTTCGGCAGCACCTGGCGCTCGCAATTCGGGCGATGAAATTGCTGCAAGAGGCGGAGGCGGTGGAGCGGTTTAAAGCGGTTGTGCTGGAGGCGCTCAACGAAGCGTCACCCCGGCTGCGGAAAAAGGTGCTTCAGCGGCTGGAGCAGGCGGAACCGGCCGAGGAGAGGTGATCTGGCCGGCATGTGGCCTGCCCACAGCAGGCAGGGGGTAGGCGATGGGTGACCAGCATCTAGAAGATTTTTGCCGGCGATTGCGGCTGGTTTTCGGCGGGGAGGCGATGGATAATCGTTTTCGGCGGTATCGGCGGAACCCGGAGCGGTTTGCCGGCGAGGTTTTAAGCTCACACTGGTGGTCTCGGCAGCGGGATATTGCGAGGAGCGTGACGCAGAGCCGACGCACGGTGGTGAAATCGGCGAACGGGGTCGGCAAGACTTATCTGGCGGCCGACCTGGCGCTCTGGTTTCTCTATTGCCATGCCCCCAGCATCGTGCTGACCACCGCGCCTACCCGGCGGCAGGTTGAGAGTCTGCTTTGGGAGGAGATACGGCGGCGGATGCGCCGGGCTAACGCGGAGTTACCGGGGATGCTGCTCAAAACCAGGCTGCAAATTCGTGAGGGATGGTACGCGCTGGGATTGGCTACCGATGAGGACGTCCGATTTCAGGGATTTCACGCCGAAAACCTGTTGGTCGTGATGGATGAGGCGTCGGGGGTGCCGGATGAGATATGGAACGCAGTCGAAGGGGTGGCGGTCGGACGGAACAATCGGGTGCTGGCGATCGGCAATCCGTTGGCGCCGGTCGGCCGGTTTTATCGCGCGTTTCGTTCCCCGCGATGGAAAGCATTGACGGTCAGTGCGCTGGAGCACCCGAACGTGATCGGTCGGGGTGAAATCATCGAGGGGGCGGTGACCAGGGAAACGATCGCCGATCGGGTGGCGGAGTGGTGCGAGGAGGTGACGCCACCAGCGGAAGGAGCACGTTCCAACGTACCCCTACATGGGCAGGCAGCCCGCAATAACTTGTTTGAGTGGGAGGGGCACTGGTATCGCCCGAACGATCTCTTTTTGACCCGCGTGCTGGGTGAGTTTCCGGAGGATGCCGAGAATCGGCTCATCTTGCTGAGATGGATCGAGCGGGCGATGAAGAGTGATGTGGCGCCGGTTGGGCTGGTTTTTATGGCGGTGGACGTGGCGCGCTTCGGCCAGGATTGCAGTGTCATTGCGGTGCGTCGCGGCCCAGCGGTGGTGCGGCTGGAGAGCTTTCGCGGTCTGGATTTGATGAATTTAACCGGCCGGATAGTGGAGGTGGCTCGCGAGGAGCGCCCGGAGAGCATTATGGTGGATGTGGTGGGCGTCGGCGGTGGGGTGGTGGATCGGTTAAATGAGCTGGGGATCGAGGGGGTCATTGGGGTAAATGTCGGAATGCGGTCGCAGCAACCGGAGCGTTTTGCCAACCTGCGGGCCGAGCTTTACTGGAGCTTACGGGAGCGGCTGGCTGAGAACCACATCCGGTTGCCTTCCGATCGAACGCTGCTGGAGGAGCTTTCGAGCTTGACCTACCGCTTCACTTCGAGCGGGCAGGTGCAAATGGAGAGCAAGGAGACGATGCGGCGGCGAGGGGAGAGTTCGCCGGACCGGGCCGATGCGGTGGCGATGCTCTGGGCGCTGCGAACGGAGGAGGGGGTCGCCGTCTCAACCGAGCTGGGTCAGGGCGTCAACTGGGTCGATGAGCGGTGGTAATTGAGGGGCTATCGGAGCGGTGATTGAATAGCTCGCCCTATAATATTGATCACCGATTCAAAATCTTCCGCTCACTTGCCGATACGAAAGTGTGGGTTGGGATGATTCTCTTACGTTACCGGTGGCGCGATATAGTTCGGGCGAAGGGCGTGCAGGTTATCGGTGCGGCCCTCCTCAAAGCGCCTTACCGCCGCCATCGCCAATTTCTCGACCGGCGGCTCCCCGCCCTCCCACTGCACCAACATATCCATTTCATGCTGACCGCGCAACTCGCCAAGGGGCGGCCAGCCGTTGCCCAGCAGCACAATCGGCCCCATCGTGAAATCGGTCTTTCGATTGGACATCATTGGGTTCCCAGCCTGCAACAGGGCCGTCAGCGCCTCCTCGTCGCGCGCCAGTTTCGCCTCGCCGGCCGGCGTTATCTCGGCACCATCCACCCGGTACTGTTGAAAATAGACCCAGCCCCTCTTCGCTCGAATCGAGCAAAATATTTTTGCGCCGGGCGCTAAACTTATCCCCTGGATAAGCGCATCGAAGCTCAAAATACCCACCACCGGCACCTTCAAGGCGAAGGCGAGCGTTTTGGCCGTCATCACCCCAATCCGTAGTCCGGTGAACGATCCCGGCCCCACATCCACCGCGATTCCATCAATATCGCTTTTGTTCAGCTCAGCCACCCGCAAAAGACGGTCTATCTCATCCAATAGCCGCTCGCTGAGGTGCATTCGGTGGAGGAAGCTGGATGCGCGAATCACTTGACCCTCTTCAACCAGCGCCGCACCGCAAAGGAAGCCGCTCGTCTCAATCGCCAGCAGCCTCATTTCTCCCCATCCACCCACGAAATCCAGCGCGGCTCCAGCGGCTGCGGCAGGAAGAGCTGAAATTGACGCTTATGCTCCGAGACCACCTGCAGGTAAAGCCAAATGGTGCGCTCCGGCAGCATATCGAGGACGTGGTCAGCCCATTCAACCAGCGTGATACCGTCCGTCTCGAAGTAATCATCCAACGCAGCCGAGCTTGCCATATCCCGGGTTTCCAGCCGGTAGGCATCCAAGTGATAGACAGGCACCCGCCCGGTGTAGTGGTGCGCGATGACGAAGGTCGGACTGTAAATCGACTCGCCGACGCCCAGCGCGCGGCCGATGGATTGGATGAGGGTGGTTTTGCCGGAGCCCAGTTCACCCACCAGGCCGACCACATCGCCCGGCGTAAGAGCGGCGGCCAATTGTCGGCCGAAGCGATCGGTCTCTGCCAGCGAGCGGATAGTATTGGTCAGCTCCAACCATTCCGGTGGGTTATGCCATTTTGCAACCGGTTTAAACGGCTGGCCGATCAAATCAGTGTCCTTTCAAAAGAGCGGCTGCCGGCGCTGCGTAGCTTAAAATAAATACCAGCGAGACGAGCGCTAAAATTCCAACCACCCCGCCGCAAAGCAGCTCCCGGTAACGGTCGCCGGCTGCCTGCCTCCATCCGACCATCAACAAAAGCGAGATGGGCAGTATGGCTGGATATAGGTAACGGCCCTGCGCTTGAAAGTAGACCGCCACGAACGCAATAAAAGATAACATCACCAGTGCCAATCCCCAAGCGAGCAGATGAATCACCGAGATCTCTTCCGTGCTCATCAAACGGTTTCGCCGAAAGTGGGCGATCACCAGTCCGATCATCGAGATAACAATCAGCCCCAGCATTAGGCCGTAAAAGGGGGCCGGCAAAAAGGTAGGCAGGCCCACATCGGCCGGGCCTTTGTGACCGTTGATGCCGGGAACCCCATAGGCGGCGAAAAAGCTGCGGAAGGTCCAATCGGCCACCCAGCCGATATACCCCGGCCAACCTAACGGCTCGCCGCCGACTGACGGAATCAGGTTACCCGAATCGTGATCCACCGCGATGGGGCGCGCGATCATGGCCTCCGCCTTTGCGGTGCCGGCGAATTGCTGGGCGAACCGCTGCGTCGGTATGGGCGCTCCGTAAACCAACTGGCAATGCAGCCACCATGGCAATGCGATCAATATCGATAGGGCGGCAACCCCGGCCCACGTTTTTATGGGTAACCGCATTTGAGGCCGGCGGCGCCAACTGAGGTAGATGGCGATCGCCCCGATCGGATAGAGCAGCAGGCCGGTCGCCTTCACCCATTCGGCCAGGCCGATGAGCGCGCCCAGCGTAAAAGCGGTTCGCCGATCGAAACCCTGAACGATCCCAACCGCCGCCAGATAGAAGACGGCGGTGAATATCAGCTCGTTCAAGCTGTCGTTATTGACGGCGGAGTTGATCGCGATGTGCATAGGGATGACGGCCGTCAACGCGGCGGCCCAGATGCCAATTTTCGGGTCAAAGGGTAAAGCTTTCCGGCCGGTCAATGCAATGAGTAGGATGGTGCCCATTCCAGCCAAAATGGAGATCACCCGGCACCATGAGGGGCGTACCACATAGGGCAGAACACAGAGCAAGTAGTAGAGCGGCGGCTGATGAGCCTCGTAGCCGGCATGTTTGGAGCGACCCAGCACCGGCAGCGAATGACGGGTGACAAGGAAGTGTACATACTGGAGGTGGGCGCCTTCATCCGGCGTGTTGGCGAAGCCGTTCTTTCCCAAGGGGGTGAGATGAGAATAGAGCATCGAAAGCGCCAGGTCGGTGGCGAGTATTGCCGCCAGGCTGAGCCAAAAATTGCGCGCCTTCATCGTGCTCTCCGCTGAACGAACTGCAGAACCACTGAGCCGTGGGCCGCGAAGCGGGGTATCAGATAACCACGTTGTATGCAATCCGCCAGCCGCCGTCTCCAAATAGGTAGGTTTCGCTGATAGGGGTTGTACCAGCGGTAGATGGCTGCCATGGCGGCTTGCGGATCGGCCACTGCTGCCTGTAATCGGGCGAGCCATTTTTTGGGCTTCCCTGGCGGCAGCGGCGCAAATCGCAAATTAATCAGCGCGTACCGGAAGCCGTGGGTCCAAAACCACTGCTCCAACTCATGGCCGTCCGCCATGGTGGAGTACGGAATGTAGAGAGAATGCTCGCTGTTCCCCCAAATATAGGGGCGGTTGAGATAAAACCCGCGCGTATCCTCATAGATGACCACTCCGCCGGTGGCTGGGTCATGGTGATTGAGCCACTCGATCGCTTCGTAGTCATCGAGGTGAGATCGCAGGAAGGCGTGGCGGGCACGGCTAGACCATGCCTCGGCCGAGCGGTTGAGGTCGTTTCTCCCGAAGTAAGCCAGCGTGATGCCGCTCTGGATCAGAATTGCGATCATCGCGACGATAAATGGTGTTTTACCGAACCGGTGCAGATGAGTCGTTGCCACCCCGCCTGCCACCGACATCAACGGGATGATCGGGATGATGTAGCGCACGTACTGCATGGAGAAGAACCAGGCCATGTACCAGACCCCGACGATCACCAGCAAGCGTCGAATGGTGCTGGATTCGGTGCCGGTGAAAATCAAGACGGCGGGCAGCGCCAGAAAGATGAACCCGGCATGGTTGAAGATACCGGGGTCCAGCTTGTTGTAAAACAGTTCCGGCTGGCTGATGAGATACCAGGGAACCAGCAAGAGGTTCGCCAGGGTCAGGCCCGGCTGGGCGAGTGGATGGACCAGCCCGAAGCTGCGCTGCTCACCCGAATAGGCAACCGACATCTGGTGATCCCAATATTTCCCGCCCAGTATATCCCAAAACCAGGGGTAGATCGGGTTGCCTGTCAAGAGATAGGATTTAATGTAGTAGGGCGATCCCACCGCCGCCAAAATCCCGATGCCGATCAACAAAGCCTTGAGCGGCGGCTTTTTCCAGAGCAGGGCGATGCCGACGATGCCGAGCGGAATCAGGGCCAGCGCCTTAACCGACAACCCAAAGCCCAGCATGGCGGCAATCAGCCAGAGCCGGCCTGGCTGCTGCTCTTCGGCCCAATCCAGATAGGCGAAAACGGATAGGGCGCAGTAAAGAGAAAGCGCCAGCTCGATATAGGCGATACCGGCTTCCCAGATCACGATCGGCGCCGAAGCAAAGCTGATTGCGGCCACCCACGCCGCCCTGGATGAGAAGCGTCGGCGGGCAAATCCGTAGGTGCCCAGCAGGGTGAGGAAGCCGAAGAGGTAATGGATCATATCGGCCAGCGTGGTGCCGGAGAGGGCCAGCCCCGAGCCGAGGAGCATCTCGGTTAAAAAAGGAAAGTCGGAATGGGAGTCGTAGCGTAAGAAGATGACCCGGTGATGAGCGAGATAGACCTTCGGCGCGGCGAGATGGTAGGAAAGGGCATCCCACTCATGGGCGGCCGGCGGAAGGTAGCAGGCGAAGAGGGCCAGCCCGCCCAGCAGGATCAAAATGGGAAGCGCCCAGATCCGATCCTTATCGGTCGGTTTAGTAGCGGTGCTTTGAGCGTTCCTCTTCTTTGATTGCAATGCCTCGCGAATCAACTTGAGCAGGGCCGGTAGCCCTAGCACCAGCAGAAACGCCCACCAGATCGCAATCGGGAGAAAGCGGTAGTAGCCCAACAGCCCGATCACCAAAACGCCGTGGCTGCCAATTCCCAACCCGATCGCACCCGCGTAAGCGATCCGCTCAGGCGTGGAGATTTTCTCGATCCGAAACCACCTCAGAACGTGCAGCCCGATGCCGGACGATGCACCGAAAATGGCGAGGGTCCAGAGCAGTGGAATCACAGCGGCAGCAACCGCGCGTTGAGTTGAGGTTGGCGATTCGTCGGGTTGAAGCGGCAGCTTACCTCGCCCAGCCATTTCGCGTACCAGCCGGCTTGGACGATCAGGGTGCGATCAACCCACTCTCCCTCCGGCAGCGCCGTGTGAGTGTGCCCGCCGATAATGAGATCAATGCCGGGCAATTTACGCGCGAGATCGCGGTCGCGGGCCGATCCCAGATGGGAGAGCAATATGACGAGGTCGGGACGTGGATCGAGGGTTTCAAGTATTCGGGAGGCGGTCGATTCGGGATCTTCGAACAGGTACGAGGAGAAGTGGCGGGAGGCCATCCGCACGGTGATCATGGGCACGGTCAACCCGAAAACAAAAACATCCCGCCCATCGAATGAAAAACGGATCGAAGGTTTCACCGGCAGTGGCTGGGATTGGGTGGGCTTAAGGTTGGCGCAGAGTACCGGAAAGTGGGCGTCTTTGATTTTCGCAACGAATCCATTGGTTGTGAAGTGAAACTCACGATTGCCGATCACCATCGCATCGTAGCCGACGTCATTCAGCCGCTGGAGGATCGGCTCGCCGTCTCGATGGTAGGTGATGTTACCGGCTGAGATGGCATCTCCCGCATCGAACAAAAGGGAGAAACCCGGAATCGAGGCTCGATGCTGCTTAATTTTCGCTGCCTGTACATCAGTTAGGTGGTTGTGCAGGTCATTGGTGTGGAGAATGGTCAAATCGGCCATCAGGCTTCAGTGTGCTTGTTTCTCCACGGAAATAGCCATCTAAAGAGTCGGGATTCGGTTTCTTCATCGGTTTCAGTCTTCAGTGGTCGTGTGCCGTCAACTGCGATCGCTTTTTCCAATGCCGCTTTCACGTCGTTATCGGTCGGCGGTTGAGATGATGAAGGCTCATCCACGCTATGCTCAAGCGCAAAGGACATCGGTAGAGTGCGCCCGCATCGCCAACATTCACGACGATGGGCTAAATTGGGCGCCGCGCAGTGCGGGCACAGATCGGTTTTTGCATACGGAGGCATGCCCATCCCTCGCTTCCTCACGAAACCCGTTACTAACTCCTCTGAACCAGCTTTTAAGGCGGGTCGTTGGTCAAGCGCGAGCAATTCCCGCTCTCCTCCGACTTCAGATCGTTAAAAAGCACGGTTTGCTCACCGGCCACATCGGAAAGTTGCTTTATGGGTATATAGGTATGAATTAGACGCCGGGCAACCGGGAAAAGTTCTCAACCAAAACAACTTTCTTTTTCCATATAATACCACAAAATTATAAAAATTGCAACCTCTAAGATTTCAGTCCGGCTGGGATTGTTCTCGATTGCACAATCCACCCCACCCTGACCCTCCCGCTTATAGGGTGAGCGAGACAAGATTATCGGCGCGTGTATCCATTCCCCTAGGAGTGGGAAGCATAGTTAGAGTCGGCTTTGCTATTCAGTGTCCACCGCCGACGCCCTAAGAGGTTGTTGAAAAAAGGTGTCTCTTTGTCATTGCGAGCGGTTTTATCGCGATGCAATCTCGTTTTCGGTGAGGGAAGTGAGATCGCCACGTCGCTGCGCTCCTCGCGATGACGCTAAAAAGAGTTTTTCAACAACCACCTAAATCATATTATTAATCCGGCGATTAAATACCGTCATGCCGGACTTGATCCGGCATCCGGAACTTTCTGGTTTCCCGCTTTCGCGGGAATGACTAATTCGGGATATTTATTTGCCGGGTTAATATTAATGACTACAAAATGGCCGATTCGCCCTCGTCACCGGTTCGAATTCGAATTGCGTCGCTCACCGGCGTCAGGAATATCTTTCCATCCCCGATCTCGCCGGTTCGAGCCGCCTGCACGATCGCTTCCGCCACCCGGTGCGCCTGATCATCCGTCACCACGATCTCTAGTTTCAACTTTTGTAGCAGGTTGACGGTGTATTCGGCGCCGCGATAGTGCTGCGTGAAGCCCTTTTGCTTGCCGGCGCCCCGCACCTCGGTGACGGTCATCCCATATATGCCGATATCATTGAGAGCCGCTTTCACTTCATCCAGCCGCTGCGGCCGGATCAACGCCTCCACTTTGGTCATCGCTTCATTGCTCCCTCGGTTTACAATACGCTCCACTAAAATCTAAGTACGGATAAAATACGGCCGATTGCACTCCCGTATAGACATACTGCCATCGAGCGCGGAACCACTTCATTATATGCAAGACGATCACGCTTGTCAATGTGCAGCTCATACCGGTATGAGTTCAGTTCTGCGGGAATCATTCTTGATTACACAACCCACCTCCACCCTCCTCCTCATAGAGGGATGTTGAAAAAAAGGTGTCTCTTTGTCATTGCGAGCGGTTTTATCGCGATGCAATCTCGTTTTCGGTGTGGGAAGTGAGATCGCCACGTCGCTGCGCTCCTCGCGATGACGCTAAAAAGAGTTTTTCAACAACCACCTAAATCATACAAGGTGAGGATGGGTGTGAAATCCAGCTCCCATAAAACTTCCCGTAAAACTGGACGGTTACTTCGTACACCTACGGATGAGAAATTTCACAAAAAGCGATGGGCGCCTTTGCTAAACCCTGTCGGGGCTGGTAAACTGTTCAAAGTGATCGCATGCTCGATTCAATCAAGACACCCAAGAAGGGAGGCCGGCTCTTGAAACAGATCGTCCCATTGATCCTGTTGGCAAACATAATCATTGTTGGAAGCGGCATCGGTTTTGCTTATCCTAACCGCATCACCAACGGCCCGATAGCGGTTCAATATGCTGGCGGCAGCGGCTTGTCGGTGTGGTACAACGGCGTCCCGGTCATTGTGGGATCGGGCGTGCAGGCCTACGCGCCGAGATGGAAAGAGGGCTACTACAGCTCCTATTACGGCACCACCCCCTCCGTTTCGGTTAGCGAAAATCAGATTACGGCCGTATTTCATTCATCGCGATACGGGTTCAGTGGCACCGAAACCTACCAACTGCAGGGGCAGACGCTCAACATGCAGCTTCACGTTACCTGGACCGATCCCAAGCCCGCCCTAATGGAGCTGAATTTGGGATTGATCTGGTCGCCTTCATTTATCGGCTTGCCCATTCAGGTTCAAGGATCGCAAGCCGCCGCCGAAAAGGTGGTACCGGTCGTCACGCGCTCCACCTACAACAATCCGGACCGGCTGGCTGGCAACTTCTCGGAGCTGTCCCTCACCGGCCGCGTTTGCAATTTTACGTTGACCAGCCCGAACACCGCGAACGGATCGGTGCTGTTGGACGGCCGCCATACCCAGCGCGGCTGGTCAGACAACAGCCCCAACTTTTGGCTGGGGATGCTGGGCGTTCCCTTACCGCAAAATCAGACCGTCAACTTCGCAGCCACCTTTCGGTTCACACCGGGCGCGGCCGCCCAAGCGCCGACCCCCCCCGTATTACTGACGCTATCACCGTCCAAACAGCCGATCTATCGACTGCCGGAGCGACCGGTCATCATTCCAAAGCCGAAACAGCTCCACTGGCTCAAGCGGCCGCTCCTCTTAAACCATCCGCAAGCGGTGACCTACGAGTTAGAAGGTCCCGCGCAGGATACGATGCCCGCCCTCCACAGCCTGCGGTGGTGGCTCAAGCGGCTGGCCGGCATTAAGCTTGTTCCCAGCGACCTGAACCCGATGATCCGGCTGCGGCTCAAGCGTTCAGCCGGACATGGCCGTCCTGGAGGGTACGATCTATCGGTCAATGAGCACGAGGCGATAATCACCGGTCACGATGCGGCTGGGCTCTATTATGGGGCGCAAACCTTAATCGAGCTGCTGACCTCGAAGCAGGATCTGCCGGCGCTGGCCGGATGCCATATCAGCGATTGGCCCACCTTTCCTTTTCGCGGCGCCCACCTTTTTGTGGGAAGCGATGCGAGGCCGTTTGAAGATCGGCTCATTCAGCGTATCCTCAGCCACTTGAAGATGAATCAGCTCGTGTTGGAGTGCGAGTATACGAAATGGGC
>JAMCWF010000039.1:33181-38125 GCA_023481295.1 Armatimonadota bacterium
ACATGGATCCAATTCCGCTCATCGAGACGCTGGGTCATTCGGAGTGGATTTTTCAGAACGGCCAGAATAGGCAGTGGGCGGAGGAAAAATCAAACCCGCACGGCTACTCCCCGACCGCGCCCGGCATCTATCATTTCGTTCATCAAGTTTACAACGAGGCGATCCAGATATTTCAACCGACGATATTTCACATTGGTCATGATGAGATCAACATCTTTGGAAAATATCCGGTGCGGGCGGCTGATATAAAGCTGGGAACCACCCGCATCTTCAACGATGACGTGCAGAAAATCTCCGACTGGCTGGCGTCGAAGGGCATTCAGACGATGCTATGGGGCGATATGATGCTGGACCGGCGGGAGGTGAAGGACGGCGCCGCGAACGCGACCAGCCTGGCCGATGCTCGGCTTTCCCGCAAATTGCTGACGCCGGGCGCAATCGTGGCGGATTGGCATTACGGGGGTGATCCGCCGAAGAGTTTTAACTCGCTGAAGCTCTTTCGCAAAGATCACATCCCGACCGTGGCCTCGACCTGGTATAACCCGCTCAACATTCGAAATTTCGCCCAAGCGGCGCGAAAGCAGCACAGCTTAGGACTTTTACAAACCTGCTGGGCGGGCTACAATATCAGCGAGCAGACGCTCAAAGATGCAACCAACCAGTTCACCGCCTATGTGCTGGCGGCCGACTACGCCTGGAGCGGCCGCAAGAAAAAGCCGGACGATCTGCCCTACGATCCTTCCAACGTTCTCCGAAGCCTCTGGTATGCCAAACCGCTGCGCATCGTTCCAATCAGCGGCCGCCTGGTACAGCTTCCGGCTGCGCCGGCCGAGCCCAAACTGGGGTGTCCGGCCGAAGTCGTATCGGGCGATTGGAACCTGGGGAGAGTGACGGGCCGCCTCGATTTTAACGGGTCACTGTCCAGCCACTCGGCGCCCGCGCAGGCTTCATTGAAGGTGAATGGCCCGATCAGGGGAATGGTGCTGGCGGGCGCCTGCCGCTACCCGGTGCCGAAAGGATTTTCGATCCTATCGGTCGTGGTTCACTACGTTGACGGCCAGGTGGCGACCTCGGTGCTCCACTATGGGCAAGAGATCGCTGCGATGAGCGTTCATCAGCCGCTGCTGGGCGCCGATATCGTGCCGGCCGGTGCGTTCAATAAGGTGAAAAGATATTGGAGCCTCTGGCATTGGAGCAACCCCAATCCGCTGCTGGATGTAAGCCAAATCGATCTGATATGCCTGCACCAGTACGCCCAGCCCTTTATCAGTGCGATGGCTATCTATTGAGCAGGCAGGTGGGAGGCCGACCAGGTCGTAAAAATCTCACCCTCGGCGGTCTGGATTTGAAGGGCACCATCCGAGCTGATACCGCAAGCACGTCCGATGATGGTTTTTCCCGCCGATTGACTTCGGTAGATAAAGCCATCGCTCTGATCTCGACGCCGCCAGCGTTGGACGAGGTCGCCCACGCTGGTTGGTTGAATGCGCTCCACCTCCAGTGCCGTCAACAGCCGCCGAGCCATCTCGGTGGGCGCCGGCAATGCGGACGGTGGTGAGATGTCCGCAATTTCAAACACCTCTTTGAGCGAAATCGCTTCGATCGGCAGGTTCTCCTGAGAAGGCGTTGATTGAAGATTGATGCCGACTCCCACCAACGCGGTAAATGGTGGTGTGCTGCTGGGAGAACTGCCTGCCTGATCGTATTCGGCGATTGGAGGGGTTGAGATCAGCTCGATTAAAATGCCGCCCAGCTTCCTCCTTTGGCAGATTAGATCGTTCGGCCAGCGAAACCCGACCGGCAGCGGCCTGCCGCCGATCTCCTCCAGCATCTGAAGCACCACGATACCGGCGGCAAAGCTCAGCCACCGGCTGCAATCCAGGTCAAAACCGGTTGCGGGAATGATCAGCGTGGCCAGCAACGCGGATTTGACTGGAGCGTACCAGTGACGGCCTCCGCGCCCGCGCCCCTTGAACTGGTAATCGGCCAGCACAATCCGAACGTGGGCGGTTGCCGGATCGGCCAGCAATCGCCGCGCCTGGTCTTGCGTGGAGTCGATTTCGTTGTAGTGAACGAGGTTGTCGGGTGGGGTGGTGGATGTCATCACGGGGGCGAGGCGACGCCCTGCTGAATCCGCACTTTGTGGAGATCCATGCTGATGTCCAGGGAGGGAGCCGAGTGAGTCAGCGCCCCCACCGATATGATATCGGCGCCCGACACCGCAATGGTTGGAATCGCGTCCAACTCGATGCCGCCCGATACCTCCACCTTCAAGCAGGCCGCATGCGCCTTCTCAACTGCGATTTTCAGCGTATCCGCATCCATGTTATCGAGCAGGATAATGTCGGGGCGGGATGCGATCGCCTCATCCACCTGAGCGAGCGATTCGCACTCAACTGTTATGGTCATCGTGTGGGGAGCGAATTTACGGGCCGATTCAACCGCCTTCGTAATGCTGCCCGATGCCAGAATATGATTGTCCTTGATCAAGACCGCATCGAAGAGGCCGAACCGATGATTTTCGCCGCCTCCCACCAGCACCGCGTATCGCTCCAGGGCGCGTAGGCCGGGCGTAGTCTTTCGCGTGTTGACGATTCGGACCGGATAGGGCTTGGCCGCCTCCACGTAGCGATTGGTCAGGGTGGCGATGCCGGAGAGTCGCTGTAAAAAATTTAAGGCAATCCGCTCGCCGGTTAAAATGGAGCGGGCGGCGCCCTCCATCTCCATTAGTATGGTTCCGGGCTCGCAGGGGCTGCCCTCTTGTCGGCGAACCTCGATGCGCAAATTCGGGTCAACCTGGTTGAAAGTTTCGATTGCGGCCGGGATTCCAGCGACGATGCCACTCTCCTCCGCCACGATGCGGGCCGCCGCGACGGTGGATGCCCGCACGGTGACCAGCGTGGTCACGTCGCCATACCCCACATCTTCCGCCAGCGCAATGCTCACCGCCGAGCGAACTTCCGAAAGCGGTATGCCGTATCCGAGCGTCATTCTCCCTCCAATTTACAGAGTCCGTTGAGATAGGGTTTTAGGGCGGCCGGAACGGTGATGCTGCCGTCCTCATTCTGGTAGTTTTCGATGACCGCAATCAAAGTCCGCGGTAAAGCCAGGCCTGACCCGTTGAGCGTGTGGACGTATTCGGGGCGGGCGCCCTTCGAGGGGCGGTAGCGGATTCCGGCCCGCCGCGCCTGGAAATCGCGGAAGTTGGAGCACGAGGAGACCTCCAACCACTCCCCCTCCTCACCGCCGGCTCGTGACGCCCAAATCTCGATATCGTATTTCATGGCGGCGGAAAAACTCAGGTCGGCGGTGCACATCTGAACGACCCGATGGGGGATTTCCAATCGCCGGCAGATGTCCTCCGCATCGGCAACCAGCGATTCCAGCTCCGCATCCGATTGCAACGGCTCCACGAACTTCACCATTTCCACTTTGTCGAACTGGTGGCCGCGCTTGATGCCGCGGACATCCCGCCCGGCCGACATCCGCTCGCGTCGGAAACAGGACGAGTAGGCCACATGCCGGATCGGCAGCAGATCCGCCTCCAAAATCTCCTCGCGATAGAGATTGGTGACCGGCACTTCGGCGGTCGGAATCAGCCATAGATCATCCTCCACGTCATGGTAGAGGTTATCGCCGAACTTCGGCAAGTTACCGGTTCCATAAAGGCACTCTTCCCTGACCATAAATGGTGGGTAGACTTCGGTGTAGCCGTGCTCGCGGATGTGCACGTCCAGCATGAAGGCGATCAGCGCTCGCTGAAGCGCCGCCCCGGCCCCCTTGAGGATGTAAAACCGGGAGCCGCTGATCTTGACCCCTCGAGCGATGTCTAAGATACCCAGCTTCTCGCCCAGCTCCCAATGTGGCTTCGGAGCAAAGTCAAAGGCTCTAGGATCGCCGATTTGCCGCACCACCACGTTGTCGCTTTCATTAAGGCCTAAAGGTGTGCCTTCGTGGGGGAGGTTGGGAACTTCCAGCATTCGCTTTTGCAGGGTTGCGTCCACCGACTGCACCTCGGCATCCAGCGAAGCGATACGCTCGCCCAACTGCCTCATCTCCGCGATCTTTCGCTCCCGCTCGGCTGAATCCGTAATTCGAGGGATCGTTTTGGAGACGCTGTTGCGCTCACCCTTTAACGATTCCACATCGGTGAGCAGTCGCCGTTTGCGCCGATCCAACTCGAGGATGGTATCAATGATGTCGGTTGGGGCACCCAGCCGATTTAAGCCATTTTTAACGAAATCGGTCTGTTCACGGATCAATCTTATGTCTAGCATTGCTGAGTAGAGTGATGACTTCCTTTACGCTGGACCGCACTTCGATGGTGGAAGATCGTTCAGAGTTCATCGAGATTGTTAAAATTAGCTTAGAAAACTGAAGATTCCTGCCTGCCGGCGAAAGTTCAGCTTTGAAGGGGAAGGGTAAGCGGTCAATGCTTTCTGCGCATCGAGGAGAGAATTTTTTGTGAGCTGCGGTATTTTGCAATCGTTCGGCGGGAGAGCTGGATTCCCTGCTCAGCCAGGATATCCACGATCTTTTGATCGCTTAAGGGATTGCTCGGATCCTCATCTCGAATGATTTCCTCAATCAGGCTTTTCATTGAGATCGAGTTGTTAAAGAATATCCCAAATGGAATCACCTCCTGGTTCGGCAGCTGTACGTACTTTTCGGCGGTTGCGCGGCTGATGGTGGACTCATGGACTTTCAAGTGTTGGGCTATCGTAGTGCGAGTGAGGGGAAGCAAGAACCGGCGTGAACCGGTAGCCAAAAAACCCTGCTGCATATCAATGAGGAGTTGGGTGATCTGGCGGAGCGTCTGGCGGCGCTGGTTGAGGTTGCGGATGAATATCTCCGCCCGCTCCACGTACTCGATGATATGCTTGCGCTCATTTTCCGAGCGAATATTACCGCTCTGCACCTTTTGATAGGCCTCACGGTAGACCG
>JAMCWF010000007.1:0-3041 GCA_023481295.1 Armatimonadota bacterium
GGCGTTTGCGCCTTCGTGGACGCCGAGCACGCGCTGGATCCCGAATACTCTCGGAATTTGGGGGTGGATGTTGACGCCCTTTACGTTTCTCAGCCGGGCACCGGCGAAGAGGCGCTTGAGATCATGGACTATTTGGTGCGCTCCAGCGCGATTGACGTGATTGTGCTCGATTCGGTGGCTGCACTGGTGCCCAAAGCCGAAGTGGAGGGCGAGATGGGCGATGCCCACGTCGGCCTTCAGGCGCGACTGATGTCTCAGGCGCTCCGGAAATTGAGCGGCAATATCTCGCGCACCAATACGGTGGCGATCTTCATCAACCAGATCCGAGAGAAGATCGGAGTTATGTTCGGCAATCCCGAAACCACCCCCGGCGGCCGCGCATTAAAGTTCTGGGCCTCGGTGCGGCTGGATGTGCGGCGAACCGAAACGGTGAAGCAGGGCTCCGATCCGATCGGCGCTCGTACCAAGGTGAAGGTGGTCAAGAACAAGGTGGCGCCGCCGTTTCGGGTTGCCGAGTTCGACATCATGTTCGGCCGCGGCATCTCAAAACCGGGCGGCATACTGGATATAGCGGTGGAGCTGGGCATCGTTTCAAAAAGCGGCGCCTATTTCAGCTACAATGATCTGCGCATCGGTCAGGGCCGCGAAAACGCAAGGGTCTTTCTGGAAGAAAACCCCACCTTGATGGGTGAGATCGAGGCTAAAATCCGCAGCAACGGCTCTATTCCAGCCGTACTAAGCGCAGCCGAACCGGAATAGGTCCAACCGGCAGCCCTGATGAAAAGCGATTACGAGCGCGCATTAATCGCTGCTCAGCGCTATATCGCCTACGCCGGCCGCAGCGAAGACGAAGTCCGCCGCCGCCTCCAGCGAAGCGGATTTGACCTGGAAGTTATCGAAAACGTCCTCGAACGGCTGGCCCAATCCGCATGGACCGACGATAAGCGGCTGGCGCAAGATTGGGTGGAAAGTCGTTTTCGCAGCCGTGGATACGGGCGGCGTCGCTTGACTGAGGAGCTGCGCCGGAAAGGGATTGCGTCCGAATCCATTGCAGAAGCGACGGGTTCCATCTCGGACAGCGATGAAATCGAACGGGCGCTTTCGCTGGTAAAAAGCAAGTGGCCGGAGCTTGATATAGGAGACAGACACTGGCAGCGGCAAATCATGTCGTTTTTGCAGCGGCGGGGATATGAATGGGAAATCATTGAGCAGGTTATTGGTGAATTGGTGTCAAATAATACATCTTGAAAAAAGCGGGAATAGGCGCCAAAACCGGGGAACGAGCATACGATCTTCGATGGAAATCAATTAAGATTTATAGAGGGTGCAAATTCTAAATTTCAATGGAGGTGCCTGCACCCACTTTTATGAACATACCGTACCAGTCCTAGAATCGCTCCGCCTCGGACGGCAAACGTCTGGAGGTGGATGAACGTGAGCAACATCATAGGGGGAGTTCTTACTGCCGTGCTAGCAACGGTGGTATTTACCGGCATAACGTACCGGTTTTGGATTGCCGGGCTAGTCCATTCGCTACAGCAACAGCAAAGAGAAGCGGAAAAGGCAAAGCTAGAATCTAATAACGCGATCGAGACGTGTAAGAAGGAGCTCCTTTTTGAAGCGAAAGACGAAGCGTACCGATTGCGGGTAGAAGTCGAAAAGGAACATCGCGAAAAACGAGCCGAAATCCAGAGGATGGAGCGCAGACTGGCGCAAAGGGAGGAATGGCTGGAGCGTCGGCTGGACAGCTTGGAAAAACGGGATCAGGAGCTAAACCAGCGCGCCGAAAAGCTAAAAGAAACGAGCGCAATACAAGATAAACTGGGGGAGCAGCAGCGAAAGGAGCTGCAGCGGATTGCCGGCCTTACCAATGAAGAGGCCCACCAAGTGATTTTAAAAGAAGCGGAAGAGGAGGCTCGGCGCGAAGCCTCCAAAATAGCCGCTGAAATCGAGGTGGAAGGACGACGTGACGGCGAACGCCGAGCGCGGAAGATCATCGTAGAGGCAATTCAACGCTGCGCGGTAGACCAGACCTCGGAGACAACGGTCTCGGTGGTGCCCCTGCCGAACGAGGAGATGAAAGGCCGGATCATCGGTCGGGAAGGCCGCAACATTCGCACATTCGAAACCTTGACCGGAGTTGACCTGATCATCGATGACACGCCGGAAGCGGTCGTGCTGTCCGGCTTTGACCCGATTCGGCGTGAGATCGCCCGCATAGCGTTGACCAACTTGGTGGTTGATGGACGCATCCATCCCGGTCGTATTGAGGAGATGATTGCAAAAGCGACCGACGAGATGGAGGCTCAGGTTATTGAGGCCGGCGAGCATGCCCTGTTTGAAACCGGTGTCTCCGGCGCCGCTGGGGAGATCGTGCGCCTGCTGGGCAAATTGAAGTTCCGTTACAGCTTCGGACAAAACGTGCTGTCCCACTGCATCGAGGTATCGCAGCTCTGCCGGATGATGGCATCCGAACTGGGTGCCGACGTGCGGATCGCTAAAAGGGCGGGGCTTTTTCACGATCTCGGCAAAGCGGTGGATATGGAGGTGGAGGGACCTCATGCACTCATTACCGGAGAGATATTGCGGCGCCACCACGAGGAGCCGGCGGTCGTGCTGGCCGCTGAGGCTCACCATAATGATGTGGAGGCAAGCTCGGTAGAGGCGGGGCTGGTGATTGCAGCCGACGCTATCTCAGCCAGTCGGCCGGGAGCACGGCGTGAAACGCTGGAAACCTACGTTAAACGCCTCAAACAGCTCGAAGAGATCGCCGACTCTTTCGAAGGCGTGGAAAAAACGTTTGCGGTGCAGGCCGGGCGCGAGATCCGCCTGATCGTCAAGCCGGATGAGGTGGACGATGACGGCGCCGCCACCCTCGCAAGGGAGATCGCCCAGCGCATTGAATCCGAAATGCAGTTCCCCGGCCAAATCAAGGTGACCGTCATTCGGGAGACACGAGCAGTAGAGTATGCCAAGTGAGAGTTGGAAACTGGTTGAGACGACCATTTTTAAGTGAGCACCCACAGTTGCGCATTCTTTAT
>JAMCWF010000007.1:3051-9277 GCA_023481295.1 Armatimonadota bacterium
CGCCTCTACCGAGCTTGCCTCCACATCATTCCCAGCTTGAGGGAGCGGTACTGCGCTGACTTCGTTATCGCCAACGCCGAAAATGCGGCCGGCGGCACCGGCATCACGCCCGACATCGCGCGAGTGCTTATTTCGGAGGCAAAATCGGACGTACTCACACTGGGCAATCATGCCTGGGCGAAAAAGGAGATATATCCTTACCTGAACGAGGAGCCGCGCATTTTGAGGCCGGCCAACTATCCGCCCGGTGTGCCGGGGAGGGGGTACGGTATCTATGAATCACCGGCCGGCCCGATTGCCGTCATCTCTTTGATGGGGCGGGTATTTATGGCGCCGCTGGACGATCCGTTTCGGGCGGCCGATGCGATCATTTCGGAGGTCAAAACGAAAACCGCCACCGTTATCGTGGATATGCACGCCGAAGCCACCTCCGAGAAGCAGGTGTTCGGCTGGTACGTGAACGGGCGCGTTTCAGCCGTCATCGGCACCCATACCCACGTGCAAACCGCCGATGAGCAGATCCTTACCGGGGGAACCGCTTATCTGACCGACGTGGGAATGACCGGGCCGATACATTCGATCATCGGCATGCGGTACGATATTATAGTATCGCGCTTTACAAGCCAGCTCCCGGCCCATTTCGAGGTGGCCGAGGGTGATGCGATGCTCTGCGCTGCACTAATCGAAACGGATGACCATACCGGCCGCGCCCTGAATATCCAGCGGCTGCAGATTCGAGAACCGGGCGGGGACGATCAACCAGCGGCCGAAATGCAGCTTGGCGGTGAATAAACGATCTGGCTTCAGAGCGAAATTTCTTTTACGGCAGTGCGGTGGTTTGCTGGAGTCAACCGTCTCGGGCGGAGCGATCGGTTTTATCAATCGTTATCTTAGCGGACATTCATTTGAATGATAGGGAGGGGAACAATGGAAGTGCGCAGTTCTATCCGGTATCGGGGATTGCCGGCGTTTATCAAGATTGCCGGTTTATGCGCCTTTGCGGTTATGGTGATGACGGTGGGTGCCGCCAATGCGCAGCTTGCAAGCATCTACAGCGGATCCGGCCGCAACGGCGGGGTCGAGGTCGCCAGTTGGGGCAGCGGTGAGGTTGCGTTCGACCAAAACAACGTGTATACCGGTGTCCGCTCTATCAAGGTCACCACTCAAGGGATGTTTCAGGGTGCTCGAATCGAGCTGGCCGAACCGATAGACCTCAGCCCATATATCGGCAGCACCAGCGACTACCTGGATTTCGTGTTTCGGATCGCAAGGCAAAATCGGAACAACCGCGGATACGGGTTCGGTCCGGGCGGATTTATGGGCGGCCCGCCGAATACAATGACCGGCCCCCCAAACTTCGGCGGCTACAATCAAAACAACCAGAATCAATACCAGCAAAACGTTGAAATCAAAGACCTGCGGTACGTGCTGGTTACCACCGACGGCAAGCGGGTGGAGGGCGAGATTCCGATAAAAAGCCAACGCCAGGACGATCAGGGCTGGTACAACCTGGGCGTGCCATTTGCCGTTATGAAGACGCTGGCGTCGGGGGATAAGCTCAAGGAGGTTCAGGTCTTTGCCGATGCGCCCGGTTCGTTTTACCTGGGTGAAATCCATATCATCAACGACACCACCCCCATCCACGCCAACAGTCTGGACGATCAGACCGAGCCGAAGGATTCAGAGCTCACCTTCCGGGGGTCGGCCGATGACGGGGTGACGCCGCTGGTATATAGCTGGAACTTCGGTGAGATCAAGGGCGATAAAGGGGTCGACGCGGTGGGTCGCCGGGTGACCCACATCTTCCGCAAGAGCGGAGACTACACCGTGACCCTCACCGTCAGCGACCTGTACGGCTTCAAAAAGCCCTCGGTGACCACTTGCCGGGTGCGGATCACGTTGTAAGGCGTTCGAGGCGGCTCGAAAGAGTGGGAAAGAGATGTCACCATTTCATATTTCTGGAGGAGTTCCCAATTAAGAAGGTTGAGAAGCCGCTTTAATAGGTACCCATGGGAGGAAACGGATGAGACAAGTGGTGATTTATCCAGGTGAAGATGGCTATTGGGTAGCCGAGTGTCCCAGCCTGCCGGGGTGCATTAGTCAGGGCAAGTCAAAGGAAGAAGCAATATATAACATTCGGGAAGCAATCGAAGGATACATCGCTTGATTATTGGATATCATGGAAGTCGCTTCATCCCGATTCGCCGCCAGCATCGGAGCTTCGCCCTTTTGTAGTGCCCTATCGAGACGACTTTGTAAGGCAAAACGTTAAATTCAACCCGATGGCGACAGTGCGAACTTGAAACTCACCTTACAAGACATAGTAAACAAATCAAAATAACATTCCAGGACAAAGAGAAATATAATCATCTATTGGACTTCTATTATCCTGCTTGCATCAGGAATGCTATTTGGTGGCTTGGTGAATTACGCGAGCCAAAGCTAAAGAACAATAATATTGTAAGCAGATATAATATCATTTAATTTTAGGGTATCAATAAATGAATAAAATAAATCCCAAGGTTGAGGAATTTCTAAGTAAAAGCCAAAAATGGCGGGAAGAATTGGCGAAATTGAGAACGATCGTCCTTGACTGTGGGCTGGCCGAAGAATTGAAGTGGGGCCAGCCTTGTTACACGTTTCAAAACAAGAACATAGTTTTAATACATGGGTTTAAAGCATACTGCGCACTTCTGTTTATCAAAGGCGCCTTGTTAACAGATCCCAAGAGTATTCTTATCCAACAAACGAGGAATGTGCAGGAGGGGCGCCAGATTCGGTTCACCAATGTTCGAGAAATAGTGGAAATGGAATCCATCATCAACGCCTATATTTATGAAGCCATTGAAGTGGAAAAAGCCGGTTTGAAAGTGAATCATAAAAAGACTGCCGATTTCATTATTCCTGAAGAATTTCAAAATCAATTGGATGAAATCCCTGCCTTGAAAAATGCTTTTGATGCACTGACGCCGGGACGGCAAAGAGCGTACATTCTTTATTTTTCCGCGCCCAAACAATCCAAAACTAGGGAGTCAAGGATTGAAAAATGTAAGCAGCAAATTCTTGATGGAAAGGGATTAAATGATTAGTACATTCGATGAGAATATCAATTATTCAAACTTTAAGATATTTCCTCAATTTGCGGCGACATTTTCTCGTATCGCCTTTGGCGATTCCATGAATGAAATAATTACCTCGTTGGTATCTATAATTCTGACTGTGGTATCGTGGTGTTTCAGACCTGCGGATAGAGAAATCATTTCAGTTAATCAATAACCATTCATCAATATGCTCTGCGGGTAAAATAAAAGCCAGAAAAGCCCATGCTGCCAAGAAAGGTTCTACGCCATGCTAGCGTAAGAGTTATGCTGAAAGTATGAACAATAAATATACATAATTGGTGACCGGAAAGTGAAGCACCTTGAAATCCCGCACTACGTATAGCCGAAACCATTATGCGCAAGCAAAGATACATTTAATAAAGTGTTTTGTAGTACATTAATTCACATAACAAAACTCAAGGAGTTCCTCATGAATAAAGGTGTCAAAACCATCGTCTATCCTGTCAAAGATATGGCCCGAGCGAAGACGCTATTCCGTACGCTACTCGGCGTCGAGCCGTATGCGGATCAGCCCTACTATGTTGGATTCAAAGTTGGAGACCAGGATATTGGTTTGGATCCGAATGGCCACAATGCTGGAATGACAGCATATTACCACGTCGACGACATCAAGCAGAGTATGCAATCTCTTCTGGAGGCTGGCTCACAAATTTTGCAGGAGATAAAAGATGTCGGTGGCGGGAGGCTGATCGCCAGTGTAAGAGACGCCGACGGTAACATAATCGGGCTTATTCAATAGTCGTGAGCCTGCCACCGACATCTTTTGAGTTCGCCCGTACAGGAGCCACGAATCTACTTGATCGTTACTCGTGCCGCAAAACGCTATCAATAAAGAACTTTGACTGCGCGTACAGGCCGGGCAATGCCGCTTCCCGACCAAGAGCATATCGGAACAGGCTATTATGGATTGCTTCAACCCGATTCGGCGTTGGCAAAGGCGAGAGTTGAGTCATCCGCGCGATGGCCGGTCAGCCAGTAGCAACCACCCAGCCACCACCAATTCTGGTTATCATCCGCCGGCCAGCCGCTAAAGTTTGTAATCCGTCGTGCGTGGGCTTTTGACCTTATATGGTTCGTGTAGGAGCCGGGGAAACAATTGCGGAATGACTTGCCGGGCAAGCTGGATTTCCTCAGCAGTCATCGCCGTGTGCGCGTCCACAGCACAACCAATCCTCCCGCATAGGCTCCATATTGCCCACGTGTCACGGCGGCACGGGTTGCCTTCCGGTGACGGCCACCAGCGCATTAAATCCAAGGCTGTACCTCTTTAGACCTACGCCTCAGACCCCCGAATAAATGCTCTTCACAACGCGCGCAGCAGAATGGTGGCGTTATGCCCGCCGAATCCAAACGAGTTACTCAGAGCCGCTCTGATCTTCATCGGCCGCGCCTGATTTGGAATATAATCCAGGTCGCACTCAGGATCCGGGAATTCATAGTTGATAGTGGGCGGCGCAACCTGGTGCTTAACGGCAAGCGAGGTTGCTATCGCTTCAACCGCGCCCGATGCTCCCAGCAGATGACCGGTCATGGATTTGGTGGAGCTGACCGCCAATTTATAGGCATGGGCGCCGAAAGCCTTTTTAAGGGCGGTCGTTTCAGTTTTGTCGTTAAGCAGGGTAGAGGTGCCATGTGCGTTGACATAGTCCACCTCTTGGGGATCAATCCCGGCGTGATCCAGCGCCATCTTGATTGCGCGAACCGCGCCGTCTCCATCGGGTGCCGGTGCAGTGATGTGATAGGCATCTCCGCTCATACCGTACCCGATTACCTCCGCGTAGAGGTCGGCGCCCCGTCTGACGGCATGGTCTAGCCTTTCCAAGATCACGATGCCGGCGCCCTCGGCCATCACAAAGCCGTCGCGCTGAGCATCGAAGGGCCGAGATGCGCGCTGCGGCTCATCGTTTCGGGTTGAGAGGGTCCGGGCGGCGCAAAATCCGGCCACTCCCAGCGGTGTGAGCGGGGCTTCCGCACCGCCGGCGACCATAACCTCGGCATCACCGCGCCGAATAATTTCAGCCGCATCGCCGATGGCATGGGTTCCGGTGGCGCAAGCCGTTACCACCGCGCTGTTCGGCCCTTTGGCACCAATGAGGATGGAGATTTGGCCGGTTGCCATATCAGAGATCAGCGAGGGGATGAGAAATGGGCTGACGCGATCAGGACCTCGCTCCAGCAATATTTTATACTGCTCTTCAATTGTAGCGATCCCCCCGATCCCGGAGCCGACCAGCACGCCAACCCGCTCGGAGTTGCCCTCATCCACTTTGAGGTCGGCGTCTTCGATGGCGAGTTTGGCGGCTGCAACCGCCATCTGCGAGAAACGATCCATCCGTTTCGCCTCTTTACGATCCATGTAATCGAAAGGCTCAAAGTCGGGGATTTCACCGGCGAATCGAGTGGTGAATTTGCTGGTGTCGAAAGAAGTTATCGGCCGTATTCCGGATACGCCCGCCAGTAAATTATTCCAAAATTCGTGTCTGCCAATGCCCACCGGCGTTACCATTCCAACACCGGTAATCACGACGCGATCTGTATCGGCTTGGGCGGGGCACACTCTCATCTTTGCTCCTTCGGTGGAAAAGATAGTGAGAATAGCTTGGCTCGAGCAACTGGCGCGGCCAAGGCGATGATCAGAATAGATGATACCCCACTCATCCCTCTTATTTCGCCAGTGGCATATTAGTGTAAGAGTTCAGTTTAACGGGAATCTTGTTTGGTGACGGGAGCATCACCCCTATCCACGCCTTCCCCCTGGAAGTGGGGAGGAACTCGCGCGCGGACAATCAATTCCCCCTCCCCCTCATAGGGGGAGGGTTGGGGTGGGGGTGGGTTGTGTAATCGAGTATGATTCCCGCAGGACTGAACTGTTACACCCAGTGGCAGGAAATTCGCGTTTGGCCGGTAAACTAAGAATGGCGAAATCGTGGTTTCCAGGTCGAATTACGGTCGAATTACGAAGGATCTCCAAATCCGTATTGCAGGTTAAAAAAGGAACAACCCAATGCTTACCAAGGATCAAATAAAATTCTATCACGATAACGGCTATCTGCTGGTACCGGGTATGCTCAGCACGGAGGAGGCGGCTTTTTACCGAAAAGAAT
>JAMCWF010000017.1 GCA_023481295.1 Armatimonadota bacterium
TCACGATAACGGCTATCTGCTGGTACCGGGTATGCTCAGCACGGAGGAGGCGGCTTTTTACCGAAAAGAATGCCATGGGCTGGCGGATCGTTTAAGCGCCACCCGCAACATTGACGCAACTTGGGGCCGCGCTCGTGAGAATGAAGAAAACAGGCTGTGCCGATGGATTGGCTAGCAAGACTTAATAGAGCGCCAAGCCGGATTGCTTTAGGCGAAGGTGTAGCTGAGATCTTGATGTGGGGATACGCAGAGCATATCAGTGATAATGCTCTGCACCGACATACTTTTTCTGAGATTTGCCAGGTCGGGGCGTATGGGCGTGGGCTCTTCATAAGTCAATCGCAGGAACATCCAATTCAGCCGGGCGATATCTTTATAGCACGGCCGGGCGTAATGCATCAGATTATCAACTCTGCACATCCGGAGATGGAGCTTTATTGGGTTTCTTTTCGATGGATACCTCCGTGCCAATCCGAAGAGAGCGATGTTATCACTTTGATGCGTAACTTTGATAAATCCTCCGTTCTCATCTCAACAGATGAAGATAAACGAGTAGCTGTGCTCTGGAATATGCTTCGTACTCTGGCTTCCGACCGTCTGATGCTTGGCTGGGAGGCACAGATGTCTAGCCTTATCGCTGCTTTGTTACTTGCCGTCGCCCAGGTTATGGCAGGCTCGGAGGCACAGCTGGCGTTTGAATCGCGCGGGCCGGGTCCGTGTGAAACGATCGTCCAATCTGCTTTACGCTACATTAGCGATAATCTAGACCGCCCATCTTTGTCGGTGTCAGAGATCGCAATGCACTTTGGCGTTTCGCCTCGTCATCTTTCCCGATTGTTTGCCCGTTTCATTAGTATGTCACCCACCGATTACATCATGCGCTCCCGTCTGGATCGCTCGCGTTCGCTGCTCATCCACACGGATATACCCATCAAAGAGGTTGTTGCCTTGACCGGCTACTCCGATGTGCAATATTTTACTCGCCTCTTCACCCGTCGTTTCGAATGCCCGCCTGCCCGGTATCGCCGTAAGATGGAACCCTACGTGTATAACCTCAGCCAGGTTACCCCTCCATAACATCGTTTAAGAATATGTCCGAAAAATTCAAAAGTTGGTCGCAACTTTCTAATGCGTTTAAAAAATTTATCTGTTACCTTTTATACGTAGTAGTGGGCGATGGAGGCGTAGATAAAACCATGCCGAAGATTCGGGTGTGGCCAATACCGCCCGATTACTGCAAGTTCAAGCTGAAAGGAGTTGCACCAATGCGTAACCGGTATGCGTTTACGTTGATTGAGCTGTTAGTAGTTATTGCAATAATCGCAATACTAGCAGCCATTCTGTTTCCGGTATTTGCCAAGGCGAGGGAAATGGCCCGGAAGATCAATTGCATCAGCAATTTGAAGCAACTGTCGCTGGGGATGCTGATGTATATGGAGGATTATGATGAAGTGTTCCTGGGAAACCAGAATAACATCGACTCCGAGTGGGGCGATTGGTATCCGTACAGCGTCCGAGGCATCTGCTTTTTAGAGTGGCCGCAATTTATTTACCCCTACACCAAGAACAACCAGATTCAGCACTGCCCAAGTTCACCTCCAGGTTGGTACTGGTGGTTTTCGCCTAGCAGCGCAGACCACATCCAAACTCAATTCCCACTGGGCGTAAGCTATTTCTATAAATTCGCGCTTGCGCGAGGGAGGGGTATCTACGACGTTAACGGATTTCCGATCCCGTTAAGCCTTTCAGAGATTTCATTTCCGGCGGAGGACATTATGCTGGGTGAATTTGAGTCGTGGCACAACGATCCAGCGTTAGGCATATACAACACCGTGAGCCCCGATCAAGTTCAGCAGACGGATCTCAACATCGCTTTTGTTGATGGTCACGCAAAATACGTTCAGGGTGGCGAGTTCCGGCAATCACGCAGTTATTCCAATGGACCATGTCCAAACCCCTACGGTACTCCACCCAACACCCTCGACCTCAGTAATTTTGTTCAGGATAACGGTTGCTGGACAACGGACCCTCGTTCCGCACGAGACATCGATTAAGCAGAGCAAGACTCAAGTGCAGCTTAGGAATGGGGCTGGCGATTATGCTCCAGCCCCATTCCCTTATCGGTCGGTGGGAAAGGATGGCTCGTATGCGCAGAGAAGTCAATGTTAAGGCTACGATAATAATTTTTATCGTAGTTATCGCCCTGGTTATTGGGGCGTGGTATCTCTATGACCGGCATCTTGCGATGTCTAGTATGGGCATACGCCAAAAAGTTTGGGGGCGAGGTGGTCCGCCGATTCATATAGGTGGGCCTGGGAGTAGAGGAGCGGTCACTCCCGGCAACCGTCCTTAAAGAGAAGACATCCATAAAAAGTGAATATCCGATCAGTAAATCGGAAAGTAGGAGCGAAGCGTGTGTTCCCTCTATGCGGTGCTTGATTGGCACATTGCTAGTTGCTCTCGGCACCTCGCGGATGTTCAGAAGTAGGAGCAGTTTTGATGGATATCTGCGAGTAAGTTCATATTCGTCTGAAAGGGTCTACTTCATTGAAAGAACGCGAAATAGCAAGGCGGAAATTTCTGCAAAGTGCGGCTCTAGCCACCGCCGGCCTGGTTGCTGGAACACCGGTCTATGCAGAAAGCGGGGCATTCGAAATAGGCAAGACGCTTGATGTTCGACGATTCGGTGCGCGCGCCGACGGGAAAACGGATGACACCGCCGCCATCCAGAAGGCATTGGATGCCGCCTCCCGAATGGGAGGGGTGGTGTTGGCTCCGGCGGGGGAATACCTCATCAAGGGACATCTCTCAATTCCCAACGAAGTCTCACTGGAGGGGGTCTGGCTTGCTCCCGTAAGGCCGCCCTGGCGGTTTCCAGAAGCCCCCAAAAGTCGGGGCACCACTCTGCTAGCCGTTGGAGGCGCCGGCAATCCTGATGGGGAACCCTTCATCTTCCTTCACGAAAATGCAACTCTCAAAGGCCTCACCATTTTCTACCCGGGACAGGTAGAAAGCAACGACCTGAGTGCTAAGGTTGTTCCCTACCCGTGGACGGTTCGTGGCAAGGGGCAAAACTGTTCCATCATAGATGTCTTGATGGTGAACCCTTACCAGGCAGTGGATTTCGGCACATTTCCCTGTGGGAGGCACCTTATCAGGGGCCTGATAGGGGAGCCGCTACACACGGGCGTGTTCATAGCCGGTAGTGGCGACGTGGGAAGGGTGGAAGATGTCCATTTCTGGGCATTTGGAGGTCCATCGTACGATCGTTTCATCGCCACCAGCGGGACGGCTTTCCTCATCGGTCAGACAGCTTGGGAGGACATGGTCAACTGCTTTTCCACCCAATACAGGGTCGGCTACCATTTCATTCGCGAGGGAACTGGCGAAGCGGGGTCGACGGCCAACGTCCTCTTGACCCAATGCGGCGCGGAATCGGTCGCCACAGCCGTGCTGGTGGATGATTGCGCTGAAGGCAGTGGTCTTTCTTTTGTAAATGGTCAATATACGGGCGGAGTCTATGGGCCATTGGTAGGCCTCATCGCCATGCCGGGGGTGGAGGAGACGTTCGACAGCAAGACCATAGAGATCAGGCCAACGAACACCGGTCCCGTCAAGTTTACCAACTGCCTCATTGGCACGACCAGGGATGGGGCGACAGCCGCGCTTGTAGAGGGCAAGGGACAGGTGACGTTCAATTCCTGCGTCTTTCCGCAGTGGGGCATGGGCGATGCAGACAGGTGGGCGGGTATGTCTATGCCTCCGACGTTCAATCCGCAGTGGGGCAAGATGGGCAGCAAAGCCCCCGCGATCAGATCGCTGGATGGCGGGCTCACCGTGATGGGGTGCGACTTTATGGAGAATGGGAAGACACAGATCGAAATAGGAGAGAGCGTGGTATCCGCCTGCATCCTCGGTAATCGCCTGCGGGGGGGAGAGGAGATCATAAACCGAAGTAAGGGAAGCGTGCAGATCGGCCTCAATACGGATCGGTAGCGAAGCAAAGGCAGAATCCTACAACGACTTTAGGAGGAGATATAAAATGATACCACTCAAGAGTTGGAGACATGGCCACGTAATAATCGGTGACACGTCAAGCCGATTGGTTGCATTTGTGCTGAGTATCTGCTGTATTCTGGTGGGGAGTTTGCTATCCGGCACGGCATCAGCGCATGGCATGAACGACTTTCAAATTCAAAGGAGAGATACGAAAATGGACGTCGACGGTTTCGTTCAGAGGGGACTTGCTTTTGAAGGACCTAATTGGACGCTGCAAGAGTGGAAATCCAAAATAAATTGGATGGCCGCTCACAACCTTAACACGCTGATTTTATTTATGGATAGAGCTTGCCTCCAGCGAGGTTCCCTCGATCAGTATCCTGACTTGAAGCCATATCTCCCTTACATTATGGGTTATGAAAGCAACGCCGGGGCAAAGCTGAACCATGAGGTGATTCACTACTGTCATAGTAGAGCGATCAAAGTGATATTGGTGCTGGGAATCGACGTCAACGATGATATTGTCGCTAACTTTCCGCAGTTAAGAGCGGTTCGGCCTCCCGGCACCAATTGCACTAACATCTTATGTCCCAGCCGCCCGGAAGTGCAAGAAATTTACCGGGATATATGGGTGAATCTCGTAAAACAATATCCTGAGAGCGACGGGTTTGGTATAATGCCTCCTGATTCAGGGCAGACGCCTTGCGTTTGCGACATCTGTAAGCATTTCACGCCGGCTCAAATTTTTGGCGCTCAGGTAAGCGACCTATATGAGATAGCGAAAGCAGCAGCCCCCAAAGCCATCTTTGTGACATGGGTAGGATATGGCTATATGGAGAAATACGCTAAACAGTACGCGAGCGCGTTTCCAAGAAATGTGGTTATGGAGGTGCATCGTTACGACGTATTTGATTCTGCAGAACTAGAGAAGGTGATACACCTATGGGTCGCTACCGATCATCCGGTATGGTTTAAGATGGCTCTCTATCGTTTTGCCTGGATTGAGCAGGGCAAGCCTGCGCCGGTGCGGATATTGGGGCCGGGCAAAATTAAGACAGTAATAGACGCGGCAAAAGAGGCTGGTGCAACCGGTATGTTTGGTTTTTGCGCTGCCAATTGGGATCCAGCCAAGCAGAATATAGATGATTTCGCCGGTCTATTAGGGGTACCGGAGTATTCCCCGGCGCATAAATAAGGCATACTAATATAACGAGGTTGGAGGGCGGTAATTGCGGTATGCCGACCGATCCAGAAAGGAACAACCCAATGCTTACCAAGGATCAAATAAAATTCTATCACGATAACGGCTATCTGCTGGTACCGGGTATGCTCAGCACGGAGGAGGCGGCTTTTTACCGAAAAGAATGCCATGGGCTGGCGGATCGTTTAAGCGCCACCCGCAACATTGACGCAACTTGGGGCAGCGCTCGTGAAGCCACCCTTGCAGCCGCAAACACGGTGGTGCTTCATTGCCACGACGTGCAGTTCTATTCGGCCGCCTTCAGCCACCTGATCGTAAACGAGCGGCTGACCGAGGCGGCCGCCGATATCATTGGTGTGCCCAACGTTCAACTGCATCACACCAAGATGTTCATCAAGCCGCCGGAAAAGGGTTCGCCGTTTCCTATGCATCAGGATCATCCTTATTTTCCGCATGAGCGCCACTCGATGATCGCCGCCATCATCCACTTTGACGATGCTCCGATCGAGAAGGGCTGCGTGCGGGTCGTGCCCGGCAGCCATCAATTGGGTCCGTTGGAGCACTCTTCGGAGGGGGGGTGGCATCTGCCCTTTGAAAAGTACCCCATCGAATCGGCAGTGGCTTGCCCGGCTCGGGCGGGCGACGTGTTGTATTTCAGCTATCTGACCATCCATGGCTCCGGTCTCAATGCCAGCAGTGAAGCTAGAACTACCCTGCTGATCCAGATGCGGGACCCGGATGATCCGCCGTGCGCTCAGGTCCACCTTTCGCGCGGTCAGGGGATGATGCTGCGAGGTATCGGCATGCCACGATCCTGAAATTGATCGCTTCTGAGGTTACATCAATTTTGAAAAACACAATGATGAAGGGGACGGTGCTTTTTGTGGCCGTCTTCGGGTTGTCGAGTGCCGGCCGCGCGTTCTCCGTTGCGCCGTCAACCGTAAAAGGAATTCCACCTAAACCGGGAGTGGGAGTGCCGAAAACGAAATCAATGAATGCTGAAGAGACGCTCGATCCGAAAACGCTGGTCGGTGTGTACTACTTCGCCGGCTGGTGGAAGGAGAAGCCCAACAAGTGGATGTACAACGAGCTGGATTGGCGAGAGCAGTATCCGGAGCGAGTACCGTTACTGGGGGCATATAATGATCAGCGCACGTTAAACCGCGAGATACTGGCCGCTTCCCAGCATGGCGTGGATTTCTTTGAGTTTCTTTGGTACTATATGGGTCATCCTGCGGAGTTAGATCCCCATACCAGCCATGTTAATGACGGGCTGAAGTACTTTTTATCCTCTCCATACAGTGATCGAATGAAGTTTACGGTGGAGTATGTGAACAACGAGCCGCGATTTTGGATCAACTCCGAAAAAAACTGGGAAACGGCTTGTCGGTTGTGGTGCTCGTACATGAAAAGGCCGAACTACCTGCGGATTGGAGGTCGGCCGGTTTTCAAAATTCATGGTCTGGGCTGGTTTATCCGAGAATGCGGCAATGATCCAGTGAAAGCGGCGGCCCGGATCGCGACCCTTCGGCGCATCGCTCATAAGATGGAGCTGCCCAATCCGCTCATTGGTGGTGGAGTGATGGCGGTGGGTGTCCCATCGCCGGCGGATGCGGCGCCCTATGACTTTTTAACCACCTATACCGATCTGCCCTCGATGCCGGCTGGCAATCAGCTTTATCCCTACGCCGATCTCATCGGCTATGCGAAGAAGGCTTGGAAACGTTATGCGGACCGCAGCCCGATCGACTACGTCCCCTATGTGCCGGCCGGCTGGGACCCGCGCCCATGGCACTACGTGAATAGCCCATCCTTCGCGATGCCCACTTTAAAAGAGTGGATATCGGCGTTGCGCAGCGTAAAGCGGGCGCTTGATCGCTATCCCCGGTTGGGAGTTCCGCTGCCCGATGGGGGCCGCCAAAAGATGTTTCTGATATACGCCTGGAACGAGTTCGGCGAGGGCGGTATCGTGGCACCCACACAAGGTTATGACGATATAAAGTTGAAGGGGATCGAGCGGGTATTTGGGCATAATGAACTATCGCAATAAGGAGTATAACCCTATCCAATAAAAATGGCAGATAATACCTACGATTTCAATCAAATCGAAGCGAAATGGCAGCGCCGATGGGAGGAAGATCGGGTGTGCGATGTCTCCAGCGATGCTGAGCGTCCCAAGTTTTACGGCCTTGACTTTTTCCCCTATCCGTCCGGCGCCGGCATATCGGTCGGTCATTGTAAAAATTACGTGCCGGTTGATGCCTATTGTCGCTATAAGAGCATGCGGGGCTACAACGTCCTCCATCCGATGGGCTGGGATGCGTTCGGTCAGCCGGCTGAAAACGAGGCGATCAAGAAGCAGCGACACCCCAAGCCGATGGTTGCCGAGTACGCGGCCAACTATCGGCGCCAGATGAAGCTGATCGGGCTCGGTTACGATTGGTCACGGGAGATCAACTCCAGCGATCCTGAATATTACCGCTGGACTCAGTGGTTTTTCCTACTGCTCTATCATCGTGGGCTGGCCTACCGCGCGAATGCGGCGATCAACTGGTGCCCCTCTTGCGCCACCGGTCTGGCCAACGAAGAGGTTAAGGAGGGAAAATGCTGGCGTTGCGGCACGCCGGTAACTCGCAAGCCGATGCCGCAATGGTTTTTCCGCATCACCGCTTACGCCGAGCGGCTTCTGGAAGGACTTGATCGCATCAATTGGTCGGAAGGCATCAAGCAGATGCAGCGGGAGTGGATCGGTCGCAGTGAGGGTGCTGAGGTGGATTTCCCGCTGGCCGACAATGATGATGACCCTATTCGAGTATACACCACGCGCCCGGACACTCTCTACGGCGCCACCTTCATGGTATTGGCGCCGGAGCATCCTCGCGTTTCTGAACTGACCACCCCCGGTCAACAATCCGCAGTGGAGACCTATCTGGAGGCCACACAGCGCGAGACCGAAATCGAGCGAATGAGCGCGGAGCGGGTGAAAACCGGCGTATTTACCGGCTCATACGCAATTAACCCGATGAACAGCGCGCGCATCCCAATTTGGATCGCCGACTACGTGTTGATGGGCTATGGCACCGGCGCAATTATGGCGGTGCCGGCCCATGACCAGCGCGATTTCGAGTTCGCCCGAAAATACGAGATTCCAGTCGTGATGGTTTACCAGATTCCGGGTGGGCCGCAAAGTGCCGAGGAGATGACCTGTGCTCTGCCGGAAGGCGGCGTTATGATCAACTCGGGGCCGTTTAATGGGTGCGATAACTCCAAGGTAACCATTCAAAAGTTTATTCATTATCTTGAAGAAAAAAATATTGGCGCGGGCAAGGTGCAGTACCGGCTACGGGACTGGCTGATTTCCCGTCAACGCTACTGGGGCGCGCCGATTCCGATCATACATTGCCCCGTTTGTGGTGAGGTGGCGGTTCCCGAGAAAGACCTGCCCGTTTTGTTGCCGGAGGTTGAAAGCTATGAAAGCACCGGCACCGGTGAATCGCCCCTGGCCGGCATTCCCGATTTTGTGCAAACCCGTTGCCCGAAGTGCGGCGGCCCGGCACACCGTGAGACCGATACAATGGGTGGCTTTGCCTGCTCGTCGTGGTATTTTCTGCGCTTTGCCGACCCGCACAATTCGGAGCAAGCGTTTTCGAAGCAGATGGTGCGAAAATGGCTGCCGGTGGATCTCTACGTTGGCGGCGCCGAACACGCGGTGATGCACCTGCTCTACGCCCGGATGTGGGCGAAGGTGATGTACGACGCGGGCTTGATTGAATTCGACGAGCCGTTTCTAACGCTGAAAAATCAAGGGATGCTGCTGGCTTACACGCCGGGCCGTCGGCCGCAAGCCGATGAGGTGATGGAGGGAGATGGTGAGGAAGCCATCATTGACTGGATCGTGCTGAGGCCGGAGGAGGTCGCCACCTTTCTCAAAGAGCAGATCGTCCGTTATTTTGGCGATG
>JAMCWF010000050.1 GCA_023481295.1 Armatimonadota bacterium
AGAACTCGTTTGGGCCGAGATGGTAGGGATTATTCTGCGCGTACTTCGTATCGGACAAATTGGTGTCCATCGGGCCGAGGATATAGGGTTCGACCAGCGCCTTCCCATTCACATAGACATGGCCGTTGGTTATCAAAATGGTATCACCGGGAACCGCGATCACTCTTTTAATGAGGATGTTCTCATGCTTAAAGCCACCGCCTAAATCGGCCGATTTAGGCGCCCTGAAAACGATGATATCGCCCCTTTTGGGGGGACCGAAGCGATATGCCAGCTTGTTGACGAAAATGTGGTCGTGGATGGTATGGGCATAATAGCGGTTGTCGCTGTAACCGGCATTATGACCTTCCAGCGTATTTTCCATCGAGGCGGAAGGGATGTAAAATGCCTGCACAAAAAACGGCCGAATAATCAGAAACACCAGCATTCCCGCAATTATGAGCGCCTCCAGCAGCTCCGAGATACTCTGTGAGAGGTGATCCTGGTTTTGATAAAGAAGCAGCCGGGCAATTGTCAACCCGGCTGCAATCATTACCACGTAACCGATGCTCAAATTGGCAAGCCACTCGGTTGCGCTACCCTCTGGGGTCATATTGTCGTTTGCCTTTCCCTAATTTGTTTTCGCCGACAGCGAACGGCTTCGTCTATTTTCCATTGCCAAGAAATGCGCTGGTATCCTCTTTAATACGGGTCGCTTTGCCGACTTTGCTTCGCAGGTAGTAGAGCTTGGCTCGCCGAACGCTGCCGCGACGTACCACTTCGATCCGATCCACCCTGGGCGAATGAACCAAAAAAGTTCGCTCCACACCGATGCCATGCGAAATCTTCCGTACGGTGAAAGAGCTTCGAATCCTCGATCCCTTTCTGCTGATTATGACCCCTTCAAATACCTGAATGCGCTCCTTTCCGCCTTCAACGACTTTGGCATACACTTTTACCGTATCGCCGGGACGAAAAACGGGCACGTCGCTCTTTAACTGTTCTTGTTCAATTTGATCAATGATCGTCACTAAATTATCCTCCCCCCTTATATATTTAATTTTTATCGGATACCGGGCTCAACGGCTCCCCTTCCGCCAATAGCTTCCGGTCCTCCTCCGACAAATTCAGCTCTTCAAACAAATCTGAACGGAGCATCCTGGTCCTCACCAATTGATGGTAGCGCCGCCACCGCGCGATCGCAGCGTGATTCCCCGACAGCAGAATTTCCGGAACCGTCCAACCGTTGAAGATACGAGGCCGGGTGTACTGGGGGTATTCCAACATTCCGGCGGTAAAGGATTCATCGGAGGCCGAAACCTGATTTCCCAATACACCGGGCAGCAATCTCATTATCGCATCGGTAATTACCAACGCCGGCAGCTCCCCACCCGTCAGCACGTAATCCCCGATTGAAATCTCGTCGGTTACCAAGTGTTGCCGGACGCGCTCGTCCACCCCCTCGTAGTGACCGCAGATCAGCACCAGCCATTCCGAGCCGGCCAAATCCTGTGCCACTGTTTGTGAAAACCCCTTCCCAAGAGGCGAGGTCAGCACGATGCGGGCGTTTTCGCGGCTCGCCCCTATATGATGAAGCGCCCGCGCAATCGGCTCAATCCGCATCACCATGCCGTGTTCGCCGCCGTACGGAGTATCATCTACGCTGCGATGGCGGTCATCGGTATAATCACGTAGATCCACCGTCGTGATCTCAACGAAGCCGTTTCGGCGCGCTCGTCCGACAACGCTGAAATCCAGGCCAGCCTCAATGAACTGCGGAAAGATCGTAAGAATATCAATTCGCATCCGGCTCATCCGGCAATAGACCCGGTATCAATTCAACTCGGATGGTTCGGTGCCCGACGTCTACCTCTTTAATCACCTCTTTGATCGCTGGTATCAGCGCTTCTCCCACCTGGAAAACATCGTTAGCCGTCCCCTGCAGCACCGCGTCCACAACCCCGATTCGGCGACCTTCGATGGTAATCACCTCAGCCCCGAGTAGATCGCTGATATAAAAGCTGTCAGCCGGTAGCACGACCGCCTCAGAGCGAGGGACTTGGACGAGGCAGCCGCGGAAAGTTTCGGCGGCATCTATATCATCCACACCCTCCAAGTGGAGCAGCACCCAATTTTTGTGATAGCGAGCATCGGTAACGGTTAAAACCCGACCCGCTCCCTTTTCATCCCGAAAAAGGGCCTTTTCAATCGAGTCGAAGCGATTCGGCCAGTCCGTCTCAGGGAGAATTTTAAGCTCCCCTCTGCGCCCGAAGACGCCGACGACTCTTCCGATCGTCCAATCCCATTTATCATCAAACATTCGGTCTATCTTGCCGGCTTTTAAGGAACGATCTCAACATAGACTTTGCGCTTGTGCTTCATCGCGGCCGCCTTCGTTACCGTCCGTAGCGCGTTCGCAATGCGCCCTTGTTTACCAATTACCTTTCCTAAGTCATTAGGTGAAACGTGTACTTCGTAGGTTGTGGAGTGTTCGGCAGTGACCTCGTTGATCTGCACCGTATCGGGTTCGTCCACCAATGACTTCACCAGATATTCGACGAAACTATGGAGCGACTCGTTTATTTCATTGGTCATTATTCACTACTCGTGTTGGTTTCTATCTCGGCTGAAGCGGGTCGCTTGCGGTTTCCAGCAGGCCCGATTTCTTCAAAAGAACCTTCGTGGTATCGCTAGGTTGCGCACCGCATCGCAGCCAATGAGCTACCTTCGCTTCATCCAGATGTAGTTGCGGTGTCTCAGCGCAAGGATCATAGTAACCAAGCGTATCAATGAACCGCCCGTTCCGCGCTGCGCGTTGATCAGCGACCACAACGCGGTAAAACGGACGTTTTTTGGCTCCCATTCTGCGCAATCGTATACGAACTGACATTGGAACTCCCTTCCTATTGCATTATTCTATACGTTAATATGAAAAACTACATTTCGCTCGGTGCGTCACGGCTCACCGTCCCAGCCGAGGAACGAATTGCTTCAGCGCTTTGGCTTTGCCTCCACCAGCCAACTGATGCACCATCTGGCGCATCTGATCGAACTGCTTGAGGAACTGGTTTATTTCCTGAACGCTGACACCGCAACCAACGGATATGCGGCGCTTGCGACTCCCGTTCAAGACAGCCGGATTTCGGCGCTCTTCCGGAGTCATCGAGTAGATTATGGCAGCTTGACGATCAAATTGAACGTTTTCCAGGGCGGCGCCCTTCAAGCGGTTTCCAAGTCCGGGTATCATCCCCAGCACCTGATCGAGCGGCCCCATCTTTTGAATCTGCTGGAGTTGCTCCAGAAAATCGTTGAGATCGAGATCGTTTTGGCGCAGCTTCTTCTCCAGCGCCGCCGCTTTCTCGGCGTTCACCGTCGACTCGACCTTTTCGATCAAGCTGACCACATCGCCCATGCCCAAGATACGGGAGGACATTCGGTCAGGATGGAAAACCTCCAGCGCATCCGTCTTTTCTCCGACACCGATTAATTTTACCGGAATTCCGGTGACCGCTCTTATGGATAGGGCGGCGCCCCCCCGCGCATCACCATCTAATTTTGTAATCACCAACCCATCTACCGCCAACCGCTGGTGAAACGCGGAGGCGAACTGGATCGCATCCTGGCCGGTCATTGCGTCCACCACCAATAGTATTTCATAGGGATGGGTGGCCGCTTTAAGTCGCTCCAGCTCAGCCATCATCTCCTCATCGATGTGAAGGCGGCCGGCCGTATCTAAAATGACGATATCGCGGCCTTTTTCATGGGCGGCTTTTATCCCGGACTTCGCGATCTCCACCGAGCCGGTTTCCGGCGGTAAAGCGACGACCGGCACCCCGATCTGATCGCCCAATACTTTAAGCTGCTGCGCGGCGGCCGGCCGATAGATATCACACGCCACCAGTATCGGACTGCGGCCTCGATGAATCAGCATGGCGGCCAGCTTAGCGGCGGAGGTGGTTTTTCCAGAACCCTGCAGCCCACAGAGCATGACGACGGTAGGCGGCTGTGGCGCGAAGTGGATGGCGGTGGTCGTGCCGCCCAGTAGTTGGATCAATTGCTCGTTGATGATTTTAATGACGTGCTGGGCAGGCGTAAGGCTCTGCATAACCTCCTGGCCGATCGCCCTCTCCCGGATCTGTGTCACCAGCTCCTTGACGACCTTAAAGTGCACATCGGCCTCAAGCAGGGCAATGCGCACCTCACGCAGCACCTCATTGACGTCCTCTTCACGAAGGCGCCCTGAGCTTCGCAGGCGTTGAAAAATCGCCTGGAGCTTATCGGACAGGTCTTCGAACAAAAACGCGCCCTACCTCTCGGATTGGTTAACCGGGATTCATCGCTTAAGCCAGTGGTGAAAGTGACTTCCGGCCGAAAAAGAAGCGTAAACGGATTGCTAGTATAGCTTCATCTCGCCAAAAAAGTCAACATGGCTGAGGGGGAGGACCGGGGTGGGGGTGGATTGTGTGATCGAGAATGATTCCCGCAGAACTGAACTCATACGAGTATCAGGGATAGCATTCAGAGGTGGATGCAGTCGGTTTGGGATGAGGAAGTTAATGAGCTTGGAGGTCGAATGAAAAGTGGGGGCAGGCAATCCTTCGATAACCGAGATTATCGCTCGGCTACGGTGTACCGAGGAAGCTGGCACTTAAGTATGACGTGCTGCCTATGAAGAGACTGGTTTGTGGAGCGCAAGGGGATATGGTTGAGGGGGGGCTTGAAGAATTGGCCACACCACCCAATGTGCCGTGTGGCCAAAAGGTCATTATCTGAGAGAGCATAGACGGAGGTGTTTATCGTTGCCGATTATATAATATCGGCAAAGCGACGCTCTACCGCACGGAAATAGGATGCCCCGATCAGAAATGCGGCCACGCACACCGCAAGCGAAATCGTGATGTGAGGCCAATCGAACGAACTGCCCAGAAATACGCTTCGAAAACCGTCTATCAGACCCGCCATCGGATTAATCGATAAAACCCAGCGCCACCTCAGCGGCACGATGTTGGTCGGGTAGATGACAGGCGTGGCGAACATCCACATCTGCACCAGGAAGGGCACCACGTATCGGAAATCCCGGTAGGCCACCGTCAGCGCCGAAAGCAAACTCCCCACTCCGGTCGCCACCAAAATAACGCCGATCAAAAAGAGAGGCGCCAATGCGAGGTGCCAGGTGAGCGGGGTGCCGTAATAGATCATCATTCCAATCAACACCACCGAGGACACCGCGAAGTCCACCAGTCCGGCGCCTACTGCTGCAATAGGGATGATCAGCCGGGGAAAGTAGACCTTGGTAACCAGATTCGAGCTGCCTACCACCGAATTGCCGCTGGTCGTCAGCGAGTTGGCAAAGAAGGTCCACGGCAGCAAGGCGGCGTAAGTGTAGATCGGATAGGGGATGCCACCCGTTTTTTTACCCAATCCGGCCAGCTTGCCGAAAAAGAGGGTGAAGACAACCATCGTTAAAAATGGCTGCAAAATCGCCCACAATGCCCCCAACACAGTTTGTTTGTACCGCACCTTGACATCGCGCCAGGTCAGAAAGTAGAGCAATTCCCGATAGCGCCAGATGTCAGCCCAGTTGATGCTCAGCAACCCCTTCGGCGTCTCGATGATCAATACCGGTACCGGCTCGACTGGATCTTTATTATCGTTTGATTTTGTCAGCGTCTTTGATTTTGAAAGTTCAGACTTTACCTTGTCGGAAGTTATGCTCACGGTCACTCGATCCTCGTGTTTATTGTGTTCTATCCACTCATAGCTTTCAACCGGCAGTTGTCGGCGCTGACAACTGCCGGTTGAAAGCTGCAACGTGAACTTATGGGCTGTCCAATGACGGACGCCCGGTTAAGCCCGTCTGAGGACTGGTCTTGGGTGCGCTTTTCCTTGAAACGGTTTCCTGAGCTGTAGAGTAGGACTCATAGGCAACCATACTGCCCAAAACTCCGGTCAGCAGCCAAAACGGCTCCATCGTGCGAATTGTGGTCCAGGCAGCCGCCACCGTAGATTGCACCAACAACGCAATGTAAGCCGCCAGCAATCCGTAGGCTAAAGGCTCCCCATCGGTGCTGCGTAGTTTCCGAGCACAAGAGAACAGATAGGCGCCGCCGGCAACCAACAGCCAGATAAACAGGGCGCATCCCAAAAAGCCACCCTCTGCCAGCCGTAACATAAACTCATCATCCACCGAGAATGCAACGCTGCCGACGCCGCAACCCAAGATCGGCTCCCTCGCTATCCAGCCGTTCCAGCGGTATTTCCAGGCATCTACACGCGCCGTCAGTGAGTTATCACCCGGATCGGCCGTTTTATAGTTTTGTATTTTGTGGATGGTGTTATCGAATCGGCCTATAATCGACGCGGGAAATAGGAAAGGAGCTGCGACAACCACCAGCGCCAATATCGGCAACAACTTACGGTATCGGATGACTCCCAGCGTAACAAGAGCTGCCGCTATCATCACGTACCCCTCACGGGAATAGGTATGGAGAGTGACAATCAAGAGGAATAATCCACTTCCTATATAAAGCAATCGCCTACCCCAACTCTCTTGCGCACTCATTGCATAAGCCAACGCAATGCTGGACCCGATCAATAGGAAACCGGCGAACGTATTGTAGTTCTTCTCATCCAACCCAACCGCTCGCGCTGCACCGACACTCGTGCTCCCTATGGCGGTTCTCATCCCGATCAAACCGGCAACTACAGCCGCGACTAAAAACGCGGTAACCAGTGCCCTTCCCCATTCTTTTGTTCGAACCGTATTTAAAGCCAAAAAGAATAGAAAAAAGTATTCGATTCTCTTTCCAATAATTAAACCGGCGCGCAGCGGATCCGGCACCATACCAATGCCCAGCCCCCAGAGAGTTGAAACGATCATAGCAAGCGAGACTAAAATCATCGGCAGCGTCATGGGGGTCCGGGCAACCGTGCGAACGCCGTAGAGGATTCGCCAAGACCAGGCTAATACCAATAGTGGAACGACCAGGTCTTCGATGCGAAAGTTAGAGGCGGATCGAGGTGAAAGGCTGGCTGCAATTAAAAAAATCGCCAACCCGTAGCGAATATCGAGAAAGATCATTCCGGCGGTGAGAACCAGTCCCACCAAGCCGATAATTCCCAGCGCGGCGGCGGAGGATTCCACGCTGGCGAAAGCATTCGCCATGGAGAGGCAGATCGCTGCTGCAACCAAGATCGCCGGGATCAGCCACTTAAATCTTCGGGCTGCCGATCTATGCTCAACCTGGCCGATTGGAAATTCCATCAACTCCCTTTTTCCCCGACCGCTTAATCGAGCCGGTTTTCAAAATGGAACTTTAAAGCCATATCCCTATCACTTAATCACATAATGGTGAAGCTTAGCCGACACCCTCGACCCTTTTATATTGGTTTCCTGCATTATCATTCCGACGTTCGGAGCGAACCAAAATACAGAAGGAAGCCGGATGCTTTGCTGCTTTACCGTCGCAAGTATCGCCATGTCCACCTGATAGGCTTGAAATCGCCCTGCCGCCGTACTGATCGTTTCAGGACCAGAAACTTGATAATAGGCTTTAGCTGGCACCGATACATTGGGTCCCTTCATCATTCCATGCCAGGTATAGACAGCGTTATTCTGGATCGGGTATCGAAGCAGCGGCATTGGAGGATTAAAAAGCAGGCTGGCGTGCGGCCCTCCCGCTAACCGGTAAATCCCGCTCCGGCGAACCGAATACACCTCCTCTTCGATCTGCTTTCCGTTTAAAGCGATCTGAAATACGGCGCCGGAATTGGTCCCAACCTGTTTACTCCCCCCGACTTTTATTTCCATTGTAAAGGCTTTCTCGCCGCTGGCACCCCGCAAAACCCAACGGTCGCCGGTTCGAGCGGGAAAATAGTTGCCGGGTGAATTCGCACTTGCGGGATGCAAGCTTATCAAGTAGCTTAGGTCCGGACCTTCGGTCGTAATCGCTTCCCTGCAACCGTTAAGCCCGAGCGCCATTATGAAAAATAAAGCCGCGTACAACCATCCGGCTCGATGCTTGCCACTCAATCGATAATTTTTCATCCCGCGCCCACTCGATTTATAAACCTTTGTCGCAACAGGCCATCGGGTAAATCCAACGGCTGCAACACCAATGATTTTTACCACCTAGCATAAAACGGCTCATCGTAACGTAATTTTAAATTACTCCCTGCGGATTCATTTTCGAGAAGAATGCATCGTTATCCACTTTATGCTGAGGATCCTATTTTCCTTGTTCCTCAAATACAACGCTCTTAGCGCCGGTTTTCTTGACTGTGGTCTCGATCTTTTCGGTAGATAAGCAATCGGTTTGGTAGCATTTTTGACGTGACAGCAATACAACTTTCCACTCCGTCACTCCAAACGCCACCAGGCTCATAAAAAGGAGCATAAATGAGCCATGTGCGGCAATTCCAGCCAACGCCGCTGCGCTGCAAAGCCCGGCCGTCATTATATAAAGAAAAATCGCGGTAGTAGAAGGCGACAACCCCATATTCTGCATTCGATGCGGCAGATGATCTTTGCCGGTTGAGGCCAGCAGGTCCCGGATGTTTCTGGTGCCGTTTTGGTAACGGCGGGCGTGAACGAGCACAATATCGGCGGTCGGCAATATAATTGGAAGCGCGGCAACCCAGCCCAGCGGGGCGTGAAGCGGGTTGGCGGCTGCCACTAACGAAAGCGCACCCAACAGCGCGCCTAATGCAGTGCTGCCGGCATCACCTAAAAAGATTTTAGCCGGCGGAAAGTTAAATATTAAGAAACCAAAGCAGGCGCCAGCAAACGATACGCTTAGCAACGCAAGCGAAAGTTGATTGCCGATTACCAGCAAGAATCCATAGTATCCGAGGGCCAGCCCTGCCGTTCCGCCCAACACGCCGTCGGCGCAATCGAAGCAGTTCATCGTATTCATCGCGCCTACAATCCAGGTAACCGCGAAGATGGAATCCAGTAAACCGGGAAAGAGATGCGGGTTGAAGCCATTTACCACTATGGACATCACATTTAGAAAGTGCACTAGATGTGATATAATTAGCTCATGCAAAAATGTGCTAAGTTAACCGCAAAACAACTAAAAGAGTTGCAAGGCATT
>JAMCWF010000028.1 GCA_023481295.1 Armatimonadota bacterium
TGAAGGGAATCACCGAGACCTTGGAAGCCGGGATTCGGCGGGGAGGCTCGGCCAATGAGGCGCGTCCATCGGTCAAAGAAACCCGACTGGCCCAGCAACAGGTGTTTAATGTCTACTCCCGAAAGGGGATGCGCTGCCTGCGTTGCGGTGCCACGATTGAACGGACGGTAATCGGAGGGCGAGGCACCCACTATTGTCCCAAATGTCAACCGCTTATCTCGACCGGATTGAGGCAGGATACCGTTCGCTCGATGCCGAAATATTCCCAATAAAAGACCGGACATCGAAGATGCAATCCGGTTAATCGTTGAGAGGAGCAACCGCTTAGTAATGGAACTTGGATGCAGCACACTGTTATTTGGAGCCTTGCCGCTGGATACCGCACTGGAAGGCATTGCTCGCACCGGTTACACTGCCATCGAGCTGAGCGCGATTCAAGGAATGGGCGATCACCTGCCGGCTGACCTATCACCGGCCGGCTATGCCGAAATTCGGCACAAAATTGAGGACTACGGCATCGCCATCGAATCGATCGGCGCAAGCACTAACCTGCTTGACGGAGGATGCGCTTACCGCCTGGTGAGACTGATGAAGGCGGCCTCACTGCTGGGCGCTCCGGCCCTCACTTCCGGTGCGGGAGGGGTTGCCGATGACGAGGATTCGTTTAAAAACGTGGTGCGCACGATGAACGAGCTTGCAAAAACGGCACAGGATTACGGCGTAAAAATTAGCTTGAAGCCGCACGTCGGCAATGCCGTCTACTCCACCAAAACCGCATTGAGATTGATGAAAGAGGTGGACACGAAGTGGATCGGTCTCAATGTGGATGCGAGTCACCTTTGGCGGACACCGGAACTGGAGATTCCCGAACAAACGATTCCCTCGCTGCTTCCCTATCTTTTCACCGCCCGTATTCGGGATACCAAGGGCCGCGAAAGGCCGATCGGCCCGGTGGAAAACCAGATTCCCGGCGGCGGCGGCGCCATGAATCTGCCCGCGGTGGTCAACGTGTTCAAGCAAAAGAAGGGCCTGCGTTTCATCACGCTGGAGATTGTGGGAACCCATGCCAGCACCGATCCGGATTACGTCAATTCGGTGATTCGGGCATGCTATGATAAGCTGCACCCGATGGTAGTGGGCTAGGCACTGTCTATAAATCGCCGAAGTGATACCTTTGAGGTAGGATTGTAATACAAAATCGTGAGAGATGAGAAGTAAGGCGATGTGTCGAACTGCGGCCGAGTTGCTGGCGGGTGACGCCGACTTGAGGCGGATCGTCCATCTGCTGAAGGCATATGAACCAGAGCGGATTATCCTTTTCGGTTCGAGAGCCAGGGGAGAGATGGACGAGCTAAGCGATTACGATGTGGTTGTCGTGAAGCGCACTGAACAGCCTTTTTTGAGGAGGCTGCGCGAAGTCGTTCCCTACCTGGTGAAATTTGGGCGGCCCGCTGAAATCCTGGTGTATACCCCGGAAGAGTTTGAACAGATGGGAGAAGCGGGATTCGGCTGGATAATACGAAATGAGGGAGTAACCCTATATGAATCTCCCTCAAATTGAGGCCCGCCGTTGGTTTCAACAATCCCGGGCGGATATGCAGATTGTGCGCACGTTGATAGCGGCCGGACATTATGCAGCGGCCTGTTTCTACAGCCAACAGGCTGGCGAAAAAGCGTTGAAGTCGGTCATATATAGCCAAGGCACTCGAGTCGTCTTGGGGCATTCAGTCCGACAGTTGGCGGAACAATGCGGCGCTTACGACCCAGTCTTTACTGAACTGATGGGAGAAGCCGCTACTTTAGACCAATTCTACATCCCGACGCGATATCCCAATGGATTGCCTCCGCCTGCTATCCCAAGTGAAACCTACTCCGGATCCGATGCGGAGGTAGCCCAAAAGGGGAGTGATCATATACTACAAGTAGTCGAGGTTTTCCTGCATAAACAATTCGATCCATAGAGATGACGATTGCAATCGGGGCCAGCCCTCACTGATGCAACCATTCGCATTTTGGGAATGTCGATTCGTCCGAGAGCGGAAGATCAGGGCGCGATTCCCGCAAGAGCGTACGATGAAGCTAACAGGATCCGGCTGGCGATCAGAATAAGCAAGAAAGCGCCGATATTTCGATCAAAATTCAACTATTTCTAGACATGAGGAGACAACGAAATGCCCATCAAAGTAGGCGTTATTGGAGCCGGCGGCATTGGACGAACCCACGCCGGCGTCTACCGCAATGACAATCTTTCGGAACTGGTCGCGTTTTGTGACATTGATAAAGCCCGCGCCGATGCAGCCGGCGTCCAATTCAGCGTTCCAGCCTACTACTCGGTCGCCGATCTGCTGAAAAACGAGAAGCTGGATGCGGTCAGCGTCTGTACGGCAGGGAAGGAGAACGGCGGCCACCATTTCGAGCCGGTTATGCAGTGCCTGGAGGCGGGGCTGGATGTGCTCTGCGAGAAGCCGATCTCAAACAACATCGTGGAGGCGCGGCAGATGGTGGCTAAGGCGAAGGAGAAGGGAGTCCGCTTTGGCATTAATTTGAACCACCGTTTCACCCCCCCCGGCCGCCAAGCAATATGACGATGTGGATCGGCAATCCCAACGAATCATCGCCATGGTTTCACATCCGCGCCCTCCATCCCCATTCGCTGGACATAATGCGGTACTATTGCGGGCCAGCCAAAAAGGTTCATGCCTTCTTCAACCGATCCTCCAAAGCGGATGGACCCAACGGCAAGCGGGTCTGCTGGTCAAATGTGCAGGTCAACATCTTGTTCGCCAACGAGGTGGTGGGGCATCTCACCGGCTCCTATGATGCCAACCCTGCCCACAACCTGGAGCGCTGCGAGGTAATGGGAACCAACGGCCGCTTCGTGCTGGACAACTGCTTTGAGGAACTGACGCTGTATCCCCGACAGAGCCAGGAACTGACCGTGCTCCGCAACAGCATTATGGGTGGGTTAACCGGCTTTGGCGATACCTTCCCGCGCCGCATCCACCGCTGGTTGGAGCAGGTGAGTGAAAAGGCTGGCCCGAATCAGATCGAGGCGAGCGGGGCTGACGGCTTGGCGGTGCAAGAGATCATCGAGGCGTCCATCCAAAGCTGGGAAAACAACTGCGTGGTAGACCTGCCGGAATAGCCATTTCGAGAGCGGACAATTCCGGCATCCGTTGGTTTATAGGGAAATGGCCAATAAAACACAATAAAACAGGGCGGGCAGAACCCGCTCTGTTTTATTACCACGTGATGGGGCGGCAGTGAATTACGGTAAGCTTTACTGAAAGATAAGCCGGCAGTGTTTAGGCGGCCAACAAAAGATTATGGCGGTCGATATACTCTTTGACGGATTGAGCAACCTGCTCGATCTGTTCATCGGTCATCAGCGGGTGAATCGGCAAGGAAAGCACCTGCCGGCAACTCGCTTCCGCTTCAGGAAAATCGCCCGCTTGATAACCCAGTGACTCATAGGCGGGCTGTAAATGAATGGGGATCGGGTAATGAATGCCCGCACCAATTCCCTGCTGGTTTAACAGTTCGAGCAGATCATCCCGCTGGGCGGTTCGGATCACATACAGGTGATAGACGTGGCTTGACCCCTCAAACGATTTAGGCAATTTAATTAGACAACCTGCGAAAAGTTGCGTGTAATAGGCAGCGATCTCCTGTCGGCGGCGATTCCACCCATCGAGGTATTGAAGCTTTACTCGCAGTATCGCCGCTTGGATTGTATCGAGACGGCTGTTGTATGCCAGTGTTTCGTGATGATATTTAACTCGCTGGCCATAATTGCGCAATTGCTTAACTCGATCGGCGATTTCTGGGTCGTTGGTGGTCACCGCACCGCCATCCCCGCAGCCACCGAGATTTTTCCCCGGATAGAAGCTAAACGCGGCCGCACGGCCTAACGAACCGACCCGGCGCCCATCGCACTCCGCTCCATGGGCTTGACATGCATCTTCCACAATGGACAACCCAAAGCGTTCTGCAATAGCGCTGAGCGCGCCCATATCGGCCGGTTGGCCATATAAATGAACGGGAATGATTGCCTTGGTCTTTTCGGTGATGGCATTGGTTAACAGGTCGGGATTTATCGTGAAACGATCCGGGTCAATGTCCACAAACACCGGCTTTGCGCCGCAAAATGAGATTGCAGAGGCCGTCGCCACAAAAGAATTGGGAGAAGTGATCACCTCCTCACCGGGTTCTACACCACAAGCCTCCAGCGCGAGGTGGAGCGCGTCGGTACCGCTGGCTACACCCACTGCATATCGGCAGCCGCAAAAGGAGGCAAACTCCTTCTCGAATTCGGCTACCTCTTTTCCTAGTATGTAATCACCCCGTTGTAAAACAAGATTCAATGCCTCATTCATCTCATCAGCGAGAAGCTCATACTGCGCTCTCACATCCACTAAAGGGATTTTCATTTTAAAAATATCCTTCTCTTTCTACGGATTATTTCATACCCTTTGACTGCTCAACAATGACATTGCCGAACCGTTCAGCTCCCACCTCAGAATTGCATTCCGGACAATAGAGCGTTTGAGCATCTCGTGTTTCGAGCGGGTAACCACAAAAGCATACCCATCCCCTTTGCCGGGCAGGCACGCCCACCACCATGGCGAAGTCGGGCACATCTTGAGTTACCACCGATCCCGCTCCGATCATGGAATAGGCTCCTAAGACGACGTTTGGAATGATGGTTGCATTCGCACCAATGGAAGTACCCTCACGAATGTGTGTCCGCTTTAACCAATCGCCTGTTTCATAGCGATCCTTGGCAGCCGGCAAACGAGGAGAACGCGGGTAGAGATCGTTGGTAAAAACAGCGTTCGGCCCAATAAAGACACCATTCCCAATTTCCACCCCGGTCCAGATACAGACCCCATTTTTCACCGTGACGTTATCACCGATCGTCACGCCTTCCTCGATAAACACGTGGTCACCGATATTACAATTTAAACCAATCCGAGCGCCGCGCATTACATGAGCGAAGGCCCAGATTCGGGTTCCTTCACCGATTTCGTCGCTTTCGACCAGTGCGGTGGGGTGGCACCACATCCTATTGCCTCAGCTTTCGTAAACAACTGATTTGAAGCGGCAGATCCGTCATCAATCTGATATAGGTCGATATATTCATGCCGTTATTCGCTGGTGTCATAAATGTCCCATTCATTCAAGCGGCGGAAGAGTAACGAGACAAGCCGGCCAGCGCGATGATTCGGGAATCGGCTCCAACAAGATTCTTCTCGTTTAACCCAATTCGAGCTCCATTTTGAGATAACGATTGATCTATCGCGCTAAGCAGCCTTACGTTTTCCAAGCCAACCCTTCCGTTACTGATGGGGTTGCAACCGGTCTCAATGCATTTCAAGAAATGTTCGACTTGATTCCGTAACGGCTCTTCGGCTGGGACTTTCGGACTTCTTATCTCTCCATCGTGGATGAGGAACTTGAATTCACCGAAATTATTGACCTCATCCGGGCTTGATTCGATCCCCTTTTCGAATATTCGTATCCGTTCCGAAATATCGAGATCATCGAACACGATCCTTCTTTGACTGCCGACAACGACGACCTGGCGAACTTTGCTCGGATTTATCCAGCTCACATGGATATTGGCGAGCACATCGCCGGGGTAGCAGAGGGTGATAAAAGCGACGTCATCTCGCTGATGATCCAAAATTTTACTTCCATTTGCTTGTACCCAGATCGGCGGCCATTTCATAATAAAATTACAGATTGCAAGATCATGGGAAGCTAAGTCCCAGACGGAGCTGACGTCCTGGCGTATTGGGCCCATGTTGGTTCGCGTGCAGTGGAGGTAATAGATTCGGCCGAATCCAGGCTCGCTTATCAGGCCCCTCAGCATTTCAACGCCGGGGTTGTATAAAAATGTGAGGCCGACCATTAATATTTTCTTGCATTGATCGCCGATTTCGACAAGGCTCTCGCAATCGGCGACTGAGGTGGCCATCGGCTTTTCAACCAGTACATGCTTCTTCGATTCAAGAGCACGCTTGACGATTTCATAATGAGTAACCGCTGGAGTCGCTACCACAACGGCATCTATCTCAGGCCGATTAAATATATCCTCCATCTGGATGGTCACCGCAAGGTTTGGAAAGCGCTGATGGATTGACCTTAATCGAGATGGATCTTCGTCGCATACCGCACTGAGCCGCACGTGCGGCAGATCTTGGAGGAGCCGCACGTAGTTTATTCCCCAGTAACCGCTGCCGATAATTGCCGTATTGATCATTGTTAATTTACTCCACCACCGATAGCCGTTCAAAATCGAGCTTTGGAAGGGGTGGCGCGCTCCACCGGTCCCATGTAACCGTGCATGCCTGCACGAAGTTGCCATGGGTTAAATTTCGATATGCAAACATCATCGAGCGGTTATCATCTTCGTAATAACGCCAACCTCGCCATCCGCTGGGCATCTCGATCGTCCGTGCTTGAAAACCGCGAAGCGGGTCAATGCTCACATATAGTTCGTCTCCATAACCGGGATAGAGATAGATCACGTTGCCTTGACGGAAGGCCGTTAGCCCGAGGGTGGGATTCTGGCTGGGTATCACCACACCGGCATCCGCCCAGTGAATCAGGTCGGGGCTCACCGCCGCTGCAATGCCGAACCGCTCACCGGTTCCGGCCGGCAGCCGTCTCTCCGACGCATAATACATCACGTACACATTGCCGTAAGCGATGATCATCGGATCCCTCCCCAGCGATGGTTCGTCAGGATGCCAGGTGGACCAGGCCATATTGGGAGCATAGATCGGATTATGATCGCTGGGGCGCCACTGGGAGAGGTCGTCCGATGTGGCCAAACCGATCCGCTCGGTGAAATTTTCGTCAACTCCGGTATAAAACAGGTAATAATGGTCTTCCACTCCAACGACACACGGCGAACTGACTGAAAAACAGTCCCATCCTCCTCGGCTGGTTCCTAGTGCGGGCTCGTGGATGTACCAGTTTTTAAAATCACGAGTGCTTGCGTGGCCGATCTCCTTGGCGGCTCGTGGGCTCATCCGCCAGTCCTGCGTCCGATCACTCGGACCGGTGGTGTAGAAAATGTGCACCGTGTCTCGCACTGGAAGCAGGCAAAACTCTTTTATGAAATGAAAGGGCTCAGAAAAACAGATGCGCCCCTCACCTTCCACCACCGACAGCGCGACTTTGTCTTCCAGCGTTCGAGAGGCATTTTTGCCGATGATCTGGACGGACAACCGATAATCTCCGGCCGCGCTCGGGCCTCCGATCGGCCCCGAAAAGAAATCGCTGTCTCCTCGGTCATCGAGCGGAAGCCGTCCGGAGATCAACTTCTCGCCGATTAAGCGCCCGCCTCGATCGGTCAACTGAAAATGAACCCGGTTTTCGCCCAGCAAGCGCAACAGCCGGTTAGGGACCACCGTTCGGCCTTCAATCGCATCACCCGGTATGCTGACCCGCCGCTTCGGGGTTAGTACGAAATCCCCGATGTACCGCAGCTTCTCTTCCGATTCCAGCTCACTATCGGTGAAAAGGGTAAATGAGCGGATTAGGTGCTTTGCCGGGGCTTGCCGTCCGGTATACAGCCGCAACGCCGTCATGCGCCCCTGCCAGTGAGCCTCATCCCGTAAGCATATCCGAATCGTTTGAGGGGCCTCGGAAGCGTAAACCAGAAATGGGCGGCTGCGCCACCACTGGCCATCGGCATCTTCCCAGGAGAGGAACCAGTAATCGGTGACGTTGGATAGCGCCCTCAGCTCCAGATAGCCGTATTGAAACGCATCCAGTGAAAACGGCTCCGATGCTTGAATAAAGGGAGGGATATCCTCAACCTGGATTCCAAATGCCAAATCCGAATCGGTTGGTGAAAGGGATACGCCGTGGCCCGGCTGCCAGCTTGAAAGGGGAAGCCCGCCGATCCGATCACGCTTGTCAGGCATCTATATCTCCTTTATCATCCGTTCCGCATTTAAATAACACACCCCCACCATAAACAAAAGAGTTCGGTTTCAAGGAATGATTTTTCGGCCGCCCGATCCCCTCACCGATTCCCCAAGCGTAGGGAAGGGGATGAGGATTTACCGGCTGACTTCAAATTCCAGCCAAACTGAATTCTTACCCACACTCAAAACGGCCATCCCCTGGTAAGCTTCCCAGTATTATTATCGGCAATTTTCCGCTTTGTCGCAGTGCGTTTATGGAATCTCTCCTTCATCGAAGGTTAGGCGCAACCGCCGGTGTAACCCTCCGGTGCATTAGTAGGCAGGAGATTACTTCGCCACCATTTCGCAGCTTCTCACGATGACACGAGAAATACTACCTCTTCCTCGCGCCAATGTGAACGGGAGTAATTTTCGGAAGCGACCCCCCAATACGGTGAGAGAGAACCTTGCATTCGAAAAACTGACCCCGTACGCTCTTGAGGGCAGGAAACCGGCGGGTCTCCCCCACTGAACGCTCTTTTCTGTACCGGTTTTGCCATCGGTCGCGATCTATGCTACATACTGTCACCGTTGTCACCGGTTTCTGAGAGGTGCATACTGTTTTGTGTGGCTATGTTTGGTGTGGGTGGTATCCGCTCATTGGCAAATGGCCGGTTGTGCCGCAATTTCAGCCGTTACCGGTTTTGTGGCTACAGACCGTTGATGTGGGGACGGATTGTGCGCTCACTCAATCAGCTTACCGTTAAAGAGGCCAGCGACTTCATTCAGGAGCTGGTTTTCGTTTTCAGCAGGTTCGTTCGGGTAGAGGGTTTCGATTGCTATCTCCCA
>JAMCWF010000046.1:0-1693 GCA_023481295.1 Armatimonadota bacterium
GCAGCCAGCAGGATGCATTGCTGCCTCACGTTGAAAACGGCACCATCGTTTTAATCGGGGCAACCACCGAGAATCCTTACTTTGAGGTCAATACGCCGCTGCTTTCCCGTTCACGCGTCTTCCGGCTGGAGCCGCTCAGCATCCGTGAGATCCGCCAATTACTGGAGCTTGCCTTGGCCGACAAGGAGAGGGGTCTTGGAAATCTAACCATTGAGGTGGAGCCGGCCGCGCTAGACCTGCTGTCTGAAATGGCGGATGGGGATGCCCGGCTCGCTCTCAATGCGCTGGAGGTGGCGGCGCAATCGGCAAACCCCGATGCGCAGGGGCGGCTTTGGGTGAGCACCGAGCTGGCGGCTGAAGCGGCGCAGGCGCGTATCTTGTCGTACGATAAGTCCGGCGACGAGCACTACGACACCATCTCAGCCTTCATCAAGTCGGTGCGCGGTTCCGACCCCGACGCCGCCGTCTACTGGTTGGCAAAGATGCTTATCTCCGGTGAGGATCCTCGCTTCATCGCCCGAAGGCTGGTCATTCTGGCTTCCGAGGATATCGGCAACGCCGATCCATTGGGGCTGGTGATGGCCAACGCGGCAGCGCAGGCGGCGATGTTTATCGGTTTGCCGGAGGCGGAGCTTACGCTGGCGCAAGCTACCACCTACCTGGCCGGCGCACCCAAAAGCAACTCCTCCACCATTGCCATATCAAGAGCTAAAGCGGAGCTTTCCGAGCACGGCGCTTTGCCGGTTCCCCCGTACCTTCGCGACGCCCACTACCGGGCGGCAAAGCGGCTGGGGCACGGCGAGGGATATCGTTACCCGCACGATTACCCCGGCAACTTCGTGCCGCAAAAATACCTGCCGGACAAAGTGCAGGGACTTCCATTTTATGAGCCGAGTGAAAACGGCGCCGAGGCCGAAATAAAACAGCGATTGGCACTGTGGCGGGAACGGATGCGGGCAGGGGAGAAGGCCGATGAATCGGAATAGCTCGGCTTTTGTAATCGGGACGAAGGCATTCACTTTTCACTAAAAATATGGAGAATTGCGCATGTTCATTCAATTTAAGTTGTCAGCCCTTTTAATCTCCACGATGCTTGCTCCTTGGAAAAACGGGCTGCCCAACAAGCCCGCCTATTTCCCGATTGCGGTCTGGCTGCAAAGCCCCAAGCTAGCTTCGGAATACAAGGCGGCCGGCTTTACCCTCTACGTCGGCTTGTGGCAGGGCCCGACCGATAAACAGCTCGCCGAGCTGAAGCAAGCCGGTATGCCGGTCATCTGCGAGCAAACCGCGGTGGGATTGGCTCATCGAAACGACCCGATCATCGTGGGCTGGATGCAGCAAGATGAGCCGGATAACGCTCAACCGGTGATTGATCCGAAGACCGGAAAGCAGATTGAATGGGGCGCCTGCGTGCCGCCTGAACAAGTCGTGGCAAGATACCATCAGATGAAGGAGGCCGATCCGACCCGACCCTGCATGCTTAACTTGGGGCAGGGCGTGGCCAATGATCAATGGTACGGGCGCGGGCCGGGGGCCAACTTAGGCCAGTACACGATCTATGTGCAGGGCGGTGATATCATCTCCTATGACGTCTACCCGGTTGCTGGCCTCGGCCCCAACGGCGCGAACGACATCTGGTACATCGCAAAGGGGATCGAGCGCTTGAGGCGGTGTTGAAGTAAGAAAGTGTTAT
>JAMCWF010000046.1:1722-8451 GCA_023481295.1 Armatimonadota bacterium
AACTCTTACCTTGCATGGCTCGAGGGGGCTCATCTATTTCGTGCATCAGTTCAAGCCGAAATTTGATGAGCACAAGCTGCTGGATGATCCGGTGATGTTGAAGGCGGTGATCGCCATCAACCATCAGGTTGAATCGCTGGCGCCGATCATCAACCGCCCCAATATCCTCCATCTCGTCTCCGTCAGTTCCACCTCGACCGATGTTCCGATTGACACCATGGTTAAGCGTGACGGCCGGACGGTCTACCTGTTTACGGTCGGAATGCGCAACAACTCCACGACCGGTGATTTTACGGTAAAGGGCCTGCCGGCTCATGCAACGGCGGAGGTCATCGGCGAGCATCGGAGCATCGCAGTGGTGAATGGACGTTTCGAGGATCACTTTTCGCCTTACGGGGTTCATATCTACCGGATAGCCGCTCAATAATAGGGGTACTTATTATCAGGAGGAGACTGAGAATTACTCTATAACCAGCGGGTTATCATTCAGGGGCGGCAAAGCGGAACCCGGAATCCATTGCATCGATATCCCTATCTGCCGGGAAGGGGGGACTGGATTCCAGCTTTCGTGGGAATGGCGAGAGGAAGGGCTCCCGCGGACTTATCAATAACCCCATACGGTGAGGCTGAGGATGTAAATTTCAGCGGCAACGAGCGAGAGCCGGAATTCTGAGAAAAAACGCAGTTCCCAATCCGTATCACCCGGTTGGAGGGCAGCTTGGGAGTTTGTCACTTGCTTTAGTGAGGGTCTAAGCGGTGGTTTCCGGCTCCGCCTTTTTACGCCGGACCGTACGTTTTTTCGGCTCGGGCGGCGCCGCGGCAACTGGAGCGGCCGTGCTGGCGGCGGCTGCCAGTGCGCTATTCGCCCGCTTCATGAGCCGGGATTTGCGGCGGGCGGCGGCATTGGAATGGATGATCCCGCGCTCGGCGGCCTTGTCAATCACGCTGAGCGTCTGCTTCAACGATTCCTGGATGGCGTCCGGCGTACCGATCTCGATGACCTGTTTTGCTTTTTTAATGTAGGTCTTTACGGCCGATTTGGCCGCACTATTCCGCAAATGGTTTTGACGCGATTTTTTAACGTCTTTTTTAACCGATTTAATATTGGGCACTCTTTCACCTCGTTGAGCATGCGCACATAAGCCACATCCCTTTTTCGAAACGTAAGTATACCCACAAATGGCCACTCCATGCAAGGTAAGAGTTCGGTTGTATGAGTTCAGTTCTGCGGGAACCATTCTCGGTTACACCACCCACCTCCACCCCAAAAATTACCGCAAAACGGACCGGCCGCGTGTGGATTCCCGCTTCCACGGGCTTGACGTCTCATGCCCAGCCTTACCCCTCTCAAGCCTAGGATGGGGGTGAAATCTAGCGTCCTTCAAAAACTCCCGTAAAACTAAACCGTTACAAGCTTTGTTTCCCGAAGAATCCGATAGGACATTTTCATTTTGGAATTTAATAGGAGACTTCAAATGAGGAGCGACATTCCTTCAGGATATTGACTCCGTCGTTTTTTTCCGGTATGATCTTGGAAAATCAATCTGGAACGGTTGCCTGAGCGAAAAGAGAGGCTTATAATTGAGCCGAGCTGGTCGCAGGGGAGGCCGAAAGATATGTCCACACGGAGCAATTCGGGGCGGGTCTATCTTTCGGCCTTTTTGCTTTTGGGCAATCTTAAGAGATGGTGGGATGGATATCTTTTATATTGCTGTAGCTATTGCATTTTTTGCCGTCGGGGCCGCGTTCGTGCGCGGATGTAACAAACTATAGGAGGATTTTTACGATAGACGAGCTGATTGCCGGCATTGCCTCATTGTCGCTCCTGGTCTACCTGATCTACGCGCTTTTGAGGCCGGAAAAGTTTTAGGGGGGATAAGATGACCATCAACGGGGTTTTGCAGATACTGATCTTCTTTCTGGTAATCCTTCTGGTCACCAAGCCGATGGGCGCCTATATGACGCGCGTGTTCAGTGGTGGGCGAACCTGGCTGGACCCGATTTTCAGGCGGGTCGAGCGGCTGTTTTACCGGTTGTGCGGAGTAGACCCGGACCAAGATATGAGGTGGACCACCTACGCTTATTCTTTGCTGATGTTCAGCGCGGTCGGGCTGCTGCTCAGCTATGCGCTCTTGCGTTTACAAGGATACCTGCCCCTCAATCCGCAGCACTTCGGGGCGAAGCAGATGACCCCCGACCTCGCCTTCAACACCGCCGCCTCTTTCACATCCAACACCAACTGGCAGAGCTACTCCCCCGAGACAACGGTCAGTTACTTTTCAAATATGGTCTCCTTGGCGATCCATAATTGGATGTCGGCCGCAGTCGGTCTCGCGGTTGCAATCGCGCTGGTTCGCGGGTTGGCGCGCCGATCGGCTCAGGGTATCGGCAATTTCTGGGTGGATATAACCCGCGCAACGCTCTATGTGTTATTACCGATCTGTCTGGTATATGCCCTCTTTCTGGTATGGCAAGGGGTGCCGCAGAACTTCTCTCACTACATTCAGGCCACCACCATGGAGGGGCCGAAGCAGACCATCGCGCAGGGGCCGGTCGCCTCCCAAGAGGCGATCAAGATGCTGGGCACTAACGGCGGTGGCTTCTTTAATGCCAACTCGGCCCACCCCTATGAGAATCCGACCCCGCTCTCCAACTTCATCGAGATGCTCTCTATCTTCCTTATACCGGCCGGGTTAACCTACACCTTCGGCAAGATGGTTGGCAACACCAGACAAGGTTGGGCGCTGTTTGCCGCGATGAGCGTGTTGTTTTTAGCCGGCGCCTTCACCTGTTATCACTTTGAGCAGGCGGGAAATCCGAATGTCGCCCGCCTCGGCATTGAAACTCATTCTACTTCGAACCAGCCCGGCGGCAATATGGAGGGCAAAGAGGTCCGCTTCGGAATTGCCGATTCCGCCCTTTTTGCAACCATTACGACTGATGCCTCTTGCGGCGCGGTGAACTCGATGCACGACAGCTTCACCCCGTTCGGTGGGCTGGTGCCGTTGTTTAATATGATGACCGGTGAGGTGATCTTCGGAGGAGTCGGCGCCGGCCTGTATGGGATGCTGATCTTTGCCATACTAGCCGTCTTCATCGCCGGCCTGATGGTGGGGCGCACACCGGAGTATGTGGGCAAAAAGATTGAACAGTATGAGGTTAAAATGGCCACCCTGATCGTACTCATCCTGGCCGCCGACATCCTCTGCTTTACTGCCCTCAGCACCAATTTCAAACTGCCTCCCGGTAAAAACTCGGAGACGATCACCAGCGCCGATCTTGGTGCGGGCAAAAAGCTGGCTGCTACGCCGGCCACTTGGAACCGGGTGGACGGCTCCAACCCTCCCGTTTACGAGGGCGCCACTTGGAACAATACCCATAATCCCGGCGCGCATGGCTTCTCCGAGATTCTATACGCCTATACCTCGGCCGCCGGCAACAACGGCTCCGCCTTTGCCGGCCTCACCACCGATACGCCCTACTACAACCTCACGATGGGGCTGGCTATGCTGATCGGGCGCTTTTTGATGATCGTCCCGGTGCTTGCGATCGCCGGCAGCCTGGCGGCCAAGAAGTACGTGCCGGTATCGGCCGGCACCTTTCCCACCGATTCGGGGACCTTCGTGGCGCTGCTCATCGGCGTGGTGATTATCGTTAGCGCGCTGACCTTCTTTCCGGCGCTGGCGCTCGGCCCCATCGTGGAGCATCTTCAAATGCTTCAGGGAGCGATGTTTTAGGCGATTTTAGAGGTTTAGGAGGATATTTATGTCTCTTCACATACCCGGCACCACACCAACCACTTCAGGTAACCCCGGTTACAAGAGGCCAAAGAATGCGCCGCGCTCCCTATTCGACCCATCAATCGTAAAGCGGGCTGTCGTGGAGGCATTCCGGAAGCTCAATCCGCGAGTGGTGGCGAAAAACCCGGTGATGTTCGTGGTGGAGGTGGGCAGCGTCCTGACCACTTATCTCTTTTTGAAGGGATTGATCGAACACTCGAACGAGACCCTGTTTGTAGGCCAGGTGATGGTTTGGCTCTGGTTCACCGTTTTATTCGCCAACTTTGCGGAGGCGATGGCGGAAGGGCGTGGCAAAGCGCAGGCCGACTCGCTGCGCAAAGCCAAGACCGAGACTATGGCGCGCAAGATGTCCGGCGGTCGGGAGCAGAAAGTGCCTGCCACCCAGCTTCATAAGGGTGATACCGTGGTTTGCGATGCGGGTGACATTATCCCCGGCGACGGCGAGGTGATCGAGGGGATCGCCTCGGTGGATGAGTCGGCCATTACCGGTGAATCGGCGCCGGTGATCCGAGAATCGGGGGGAGACCGCAGCGCGGTGACCGGTGGAACCAAGGTGCTTTCCGACCGTATTTTGATCCGCATCACCTCAAATCCGGGTGAGACGTTTATAGATCGGATGATTGCGTTGGTTGAGGGGGCGCAGCGGCAAAAAACTCCCAACGAGATCGCACTCTCGATCCTGCTGGTTGGGTTGACCGCCATCTTCCTGCTGGCAACGGTCACGCTGCTGCCGTTCGCCGTTTACAGCGTGCGGTCCGCCGGCGCCGGCTCTCCACCCAACATTACCGAACTGATTTCGCTGCTGGTTTGCCTGATTCCGACCACCATCGGCGGGCTGCTCTCGGCCATCGGCATCGCAGGGATGGATCGGGTTATGCAGCACAACGTGTTGGCGATGTCGGGCAAGGCGGTGGAGGCGGCCGGCGACGTCAACACGCTGCTTTTGGATAAGACCGGCACCATCACGCTCGGAAATCGGCAGGCGGTTGAGTTCATACCGCTGCCCGGCGTCGAGGTCAATGAGTTGGCGAACGCGGCGCAGCTTTCCTCACTGTCCGACGAGACGCCGGAGGGCCGCAGCATCGTGGTGCTGGCCAAGGAGAAATATGGTTTGCGAGGCCGTGAATTGCGTGACCGGGAGGCGGAGTTCATCCCATTCACCGCCCAAACCCGGATGAGCGGTATAAACCTCAACGGTATGCAAATTCGGAAGGGGGCGGCGGAAGCGATAAAGCGTCACCTCTTCGAGATCGGTGGCGGCGTGCCGGGCGAGTTGGATGAGATAGTAACCGGCATCTCATCATTGGGCGGAACGCCGTTGGCAGTCAGCCTGAACGATAAGGCGCTCGGCGTCATCTACCTGAAGGATATAGTAAAGGGCGGAATGCGCCACCGCTTCGATCAGCTCAGGGCGATGGGCATTAAAACGGTGATGATCACCGGTGATAACCCGCTGACCGCCAAATCCATCGCTCAAGAGGCCGGGGTGGACGATTTCCTGGCTGAAGCCACACCGGAAACCAAGATGGCGCTCATCAAAAAGGAGCAGGCGGGCGGCAAGTTGGTGGCCATGACCGGCGACGGCACCAACGATGCACCGGCCCTGGCACAGGCCGATGTCGGCGTGGCGATGAACACCGGCACCCAGGCGGCGAAAGAGGCGGGCAATATGGTGGACCTCGACAGCAACCCCACCAAGTTGATCGAGATCGTTGAGATCGGGAAGCAGTTGCTGATGACGCGGGGCGCGCTGACCACCTTCAGCATCGCCAATGATGTGGCGAAATATTTCGCCATCATACCGGCCATGTTCACCACCACCTACCCCGCCCTTTCAGCGCTCAACATTATGCATCTATCCAGTCCGCACTCGGCGATTCTGGCGGCGGTGATCTTCAACGCGCTCATCATCATTGCGCTGATACCGCTTGCCTTGCGTGGGGTATCTTACAAGCCAATGGGGGCAGCCGCCGTGCTCCGTCGGAACTTGCTGATTTATGGGCTGGGTGGGATCATCGCGCCATTTCCCGGCATCTGGCTCATCGATCGGCTGTTAGTTCTGCTGCATTTGGCCTAAGGAGAATTTCGATGTTCAGACAGCTTCGTCCCGCCATTACGATGGTCATCGCGATAACCGTTTTAACCGGGTTTATTTACCCGTTCGTTATCACCGGCATCGCTCAAACGCTCTTTCCAAAGCAGGCAAATGGCAGCCTGATCAGATGGAATGGGCATATCGTCGGTTCAAAGCTGATCGGTCAAAACTTCACCGGGCCGATGTGGTTTCACCCGCGGCCCTCGGCGGCGGGAAACGGCTACAATGCCACTCAGTCGGGAGGATCCAATTTGGGGCCGACCAATCGCGCTCTGATTGACCGGATTAAGCAATCGACCGAGCAATATCGAAAAGAGAACGGCTTGCCGCCCGGCGCGCCCATCCCAGCCGATGCGGTGACCGAATCGGCCAGCGGATTGGATCCCGATATCAGCCCGGCCAACGCCGATCTCCAGGCGACCCGCATAGCAAAGGCACGAGGCTTGCCGTCGGCCACCGTAAATAGGCTGATCGCTCAACACACTCAGCAACGAACGCTTGGGTTTTTAGGCGAGCCTCGTGTCAACGTGTTGGAGCTAAATCTGGAGCTGGCTCGAGTTGCGATCAATAAGCGTAGGTGAAACATTGCTTATTACCGTAAAAATAACGACATGAGAAATTTGCGCATCCAACTGCTTTTCAGTCACCTGCTGCTGGTGATCATCATGCTGGCAGTAGTCATCGGAGGAGTGATCAACGTCTTCCACTTGGGATGGTCGATTGATCGCATCATGAAAGACAACTATAAGAGCGTTGTGGCCGCGCAAAACATGAAGGATGCGCTCGACAATGAAGACAGCGCCGCCATCTATTTTCTGGCCGGCCAGACCCAGC
>JAMCWF010000064.1 GCA_023481295.1 Armatimonadota bacterium
TCCTTCAAGGCTTGACCCTATCTTTTTAACACCTCTTATGGGGAAAATCAGGACGGTGGTGAAATCCATCGCGCTCCAAAAATTCCCGTAAAACTGAATAGTTACTAAATAACCCGTACATCAACTCAAAGTGCTCTTTTCATCGCTCGCTCCCAAGATAAGAGCTTCGAGGGATGTCTAACTCTATTCTACTCCGCTGAAAAAATTTTTAAAACAGTATTTTCAAGGTATTAATTCGGCGATTGAATACCGTCATGTCGGACCTGATCCGGCATCCGAAGCTTTCTAGATTCCCGCTTTCGAGGGAATGACAAATTCGGGATATTTATTTGCCGGGTTAATGTTGACAAAACTTTTTAGGTAGCGCCGTACTATCATTGCTATCAAATTTGTTTTTCCACGTCGAAAGTAAGAGAACTCAAACGGTGGAAAGACGCATGTTTGAGTCCGCGTTTCGTTCGGTCGATCGGGTGAGGTCTCGGAGTGCTGGTGGCCTGTGTCGAGCGACCCTCGTCATCCGCCCCGCTCACCGCTTTTTCGTGGGCGGGCGGTTAAGCCCAATCGCAAAGAGGTAGCCGTCCATCGAGCCCTGGTAGACCCAGATTCCATCATAGGCGGGTGAGCCGAAGCAGTATCCGGGCGGCTGATGGTACGTCCATTCCAGCTTGCCGGTGGCTGCGTTGATACACGTAATAGTGCCGCCAACCGAGCAGGAGATGATCGTTCCCTTTTCGTAGGCCGGTGCCGATTCGATGTTTTGGGGGCCGGTGGAACAGTGCCACAACGGACGCCCATCGGCCAAATTGAAGGAGTAGACCGCGCCGGCGCCGCCGTAGCTGCCGACAACCGCCTGGTCGCCAACGACGACCGGTGAAGTATAACCACCGCCACTAACGGACGGAGGGTGGGCGGACCAGTCTATATGGCCGTTTGCCGCCGCGACCGCAATAAGAGCACCCCTATCGGTGCACACATAGATACGTCCGTTTGCCACCACCGGTCGCGACATCGTCGGGCTGAAGTCTCTCGGTGGCAGCCCAGCTTGATCGCCAAGCTTTCCCATATCGACTTTCCAGCGGATCGCGCCGCTCGCTGCATCGAGAGCGTAGAGGTCGTTATTTTTGCCGGTAAGGTAAAAGGCGGAGTTATCGGCTGCAGAAGCAGACTGAAAATCGGTATTCACCGTGCGTTTCCAAAGCTGCTTACCGGTCTTGACATCCAAGCCGTAAACAGCTTGGCTGCTACCGATGCAAATCACTCCGTTCGAGAGAGCGGCTCCAGCGTAGACCGGCGAGCCGGTATCGAACTTCCAGAGAAGATGTCCATTGGTTGCATCGAAGGCATAGAGGAAGTGGTCAGTCGAGCCGATATACAGTGAACCACCGTATAATGCCGGCGGAGCGTACACGGGACCTTTCGTTTTAAAGGTCCACCGGTGCTTCCCGTTGTTGGTAACTACCGCGTAGATCTTGCCGTCCAACGAGCCGAAGTAAACCAAGTCATCACCCAATACCGGCCCAGATTGTATCGAATCATCGGCGTGGAAACCCCATTGAATGATCGGCGATGGTGGCGGCGGGACATGCTCAAACAAGAACACCCTATAATCGGTATAGATACCACCTTTTTGGACGGTCAGCCGCGTGGTCAAGATGTGAGCGCCGTAGAAAAGCCCGGCCGTCATGAACTCAGCGGTGAAGTTACCGCGGTCATCTCGTTTGATCTCGACCCACTTTCCGCCGTCAATCCGATATTCGGCCTTTATTTTGGAGTTATCCAGCGGATGCCTCCCACCGAATAGGCCTACCTGAAACTGCCTCCTAGCCAGGATCGAGATATCGGGGTCGAGCCATGAAAAACCGACTATCGTTCTTGGGTGGAATTTTAAAGGTAGGGTTACTATGGTGCGAACCAGATTACCGTTTTCGTCGGCCCATTCCACCTTAGCATCGTCCGGCGTCATCTGGACGATCGTATAGGTTCCGTCGTGCAGGGGGCCGGTTGCGAAACAGGAGATGCCGTTGGTGCGCCAGTGCCGGCTTTGATTTTCGCTTCCGACAAATATCGCAACGATGTTAAATGGTGCGATGGTATCAATCAATTCCTGCGAGTTATCAATAATTTCTCGGTTGCCACCGAGCGTATTGTGGAAAAATAGAAATATGGGCTCTCCCCTAGGCTGTTTCTTTAAATCCTTTTGCAGCCATTTCAGTTCATCCACATCGAAGTGGCCCCCATGCTGCAGCAGGATGGTACTGTCTAGCAGCACAAAATGAGAGCCGCCGTAATCAAATGACCGATACAGCGGACCAAAGCGCTGGACGTAGCCTTTCTTTCCTTTCTCCGACCACCGCAGGTCGAGATTGCCGGGGGTGACATATAATGGTACCGGTGTCTTTGCTCCCTGGTTAAATCGGGATGCATCCTGCTCCTGCTCCGATTCGGTCAGGTTGCCCGTATCTATGACAAAGGCGGGTTGAACGGTATGAGCGACCAAGGAGGCAGGGAGTTTATCGATGGGGGAGCTGCTTTTACTGGAGCTGTTAATGTGCAGCCAGGTGTAGCTTTGAAGCGGCATTGCAACCGCACGAACTGGAATGAACCCGAACAGCCCGTATAAAACTAAATCGGAAAGGATGCGTCTAGACATAGGAGTACCTCAATCCTGATAGGTTGATTGTGGTTCGAAAAACCGAAAATTTTAATGAAGTCCCGGCGATTATTTTGGGTTCTAATTCAGTAATAAAAGGTGGTATAATTAAAGAGCAGTAGATCGAGTGAATTTCCGCTCTTTGAAAACCGGGTAAGGAGTAATTGGATGGAAAAGCCAGTGCCAATACGGCTCACCTTCCCCCGCAGCGGCCAGCAACTCTTGGTGAACGTCCTGCCACAATGGGCGCAAAAGCTGGAGCATCCGCCAGCAGGTGAAGGTTCCTCATTCTCGGAAGCCACCTCGGATGACGCCAAGGTGGTTCCAGATGAACAAAGGGGTAAATCGGCATAATTCCAAGTATTATTTATCACCTTCAAACCGCCCGTCGCAAATAAGTGACGGGCGGTTTTGATTCCCTGTTCCTCTAAAATCGACAATAGAACTATCTTATCCTATAAATTACCGATCCCGCAAGCGATCCAGGCTCTTTGCCGACCGATGAGAGTCTCACCGCCTCACCACCTGCTGTCAGAAGTTTGCCGACTTGGCAGGCAGTACGCATCGCTTTCATTCGCAATTAAACACAGCTCATAGAGTCCGTTTGCAATGGCGGCGGCTAAAATGAAAATGGCGGCCACAATTCCGGAATCGTTGAACAAGAGCGCCACCAATGCTCCGGCAAACGTTGCCGGAACGCTTTTTATCAGCCAAGGGTGCAGCGCTGAAAATCGTTGCAGCCGGACGGTGAGCATCTTTGAAACGAGCCAGCCCAGCAGGCTCAGACCGGCCAAAGCCGCTAAAACGCCGGGACTTAAGATCAACCTTAGATTCATCTCCACCTTACGGATCACAATCGCTGCTAAATAGACGGCGCCCCGGTGGCCGGCCGATTCGAGCGCTTCCCCCATGTGAGTCGCCGCTGTGCCGCTTATATGAGCGTCCAGCCAGGCAAATCCCCACGCCATCGCCAAGCCCAGCACGATGAAGGTAACAACCTCACTGACATTCAGCCGCCGATTTGAAAGGATCACTGCCGCGCAACCGAAAGCGGCAACCGCTGCAACCATGCCGCCCGCATTGGCGCCAAACACCGGCGCTCCTAACACGAGGGCAGTGAAAGCGAACAATGCAGCCCAAGATATGGGATTGGAGAGCTGTGACCTTTCGGTCAGGTTCCAAGCAGCAACCATTGCCAGCCCGATCACTACCCCCATATACTCGTTTCCGATGCCGTAAAACCGGATTCCCTGAAGCTGGTAGGAGGAGAGGAGGCTGAATTTCGTTAACGGCTGGCCGATCATTCCATCCGCAATCACGATAAGCCAGGTCGCCACCGCTGCCACGGAAGGAGCGGATGTATTGAGCTTGCTGCTGATCAGCATTTCCAAAAGCGCCAGGCCGTGCATGAAGAGGAGAATTGCGATTGTATAAACTGCAACACCACGTACCGGCAATAACGGTGCGAAAAGCATCGCCAACGGCATATTCACCAAGGTGAGAAACAGATAGGCGAGCAGAGGTTGGCGGCCGGATCGCCACCACAGTAATGCCAACCCGCCAAAGGCGACCAAAGCCGCGTAGACGGCGATCGTGATGAAGGTCGGCAAAAGCGCGGCGCCGTTTAACCGGACCACCTGATCCAAACGGCTGAGGGCTGACAGGTTTGCCTTCTCGACAACAAATGCCGGGTGGCCGTCTAAATTCGGGGGAAAGACCTTGCCAAGTAAATGAAGGATGGTGGGTGCGATATCCACATCCGAAATGAGTCCCGGCGTGCGGGTGGTGTCGGAAGTCAACAGACCGGGCTTAAAAGCGGGGCCGTAAAACAAAGCCGGTGCGAGTCGTGCCCAGCGGCCGTTTTTTGAAACCGGCGGGTAAGCGGAGACGAGCATCAGACCAGCCGTTCCTTTGGAGTGGGCCAACATAGGCCGCAGACGATTTATCCATTCGATGATCAATGACATCTGAGTTCCGGCTTGCTTCGCTTCGCTTGCAATGACATTGGCTTGTGTTTGGTAGGGAGAAATACCGATCACCATAAGCCCGTTCGGAGGATGCGCTCCGTTTCGAATGAGTTTCACCAATCGTGAGGTGCTGATGGAAGCGCAGACCCCATCCGACTTCATCGCCAATAACGATGCCGGCGGCAGGCTCGCATCGCGATGTGGTGAAATAACGGCAACCGCCTCGCAAAGGTCGCCGAGGAGGTGGGCATTGGGGTGATGGCGCTCTAAAATTGCGGCGTTTAAATTTACCAGGCCGTTTGTAATGGGGCCGATACCGGTTCGCCGCCAAAGTACTTGGCCTGCGGAGACACCTTCGACCTGGTCTCGGGCGCGGTGAATGTTCAGATGATCGGGTGATGCAGCGAGATAGCGACCAGATGCAAGCGTGAGCAGAGCGCTGTTTATTGGAGAGCGGCCGTGTGCAACCGCGCTCATCAATCCAATGCCGCTGTGGTGAACCAGCCAGTTGATCTCCGGCGATTTGCTGGTGAGAAAGTCTTGCAGCGTCAATCCATCGCAAACAATTAAAAACACCGTGCATCGGGGCTTTTTATCTATCGCCTGGCCGGTTAATTGAAGGGCGTTGGGTGGAGTCCGCGATTGAGCATATATGGGGTTGGCGCACGCCCAGAACATCATACCGATCAGCGCAAGGATGATAGTTTGACCGGGACGTGATCGCATCTCCGCCAATCGGTATCCCCTATGGATTGTATCTATAACGGTTATTATTAACCCGGCAAATAAATATCGCGAATTCGTCATTCCCGCGAAAGCGGGAATCCAGAAGGCTTTGGATGCCGGATCAAGTCCGGCATGACGGTATTTAATCGCCGAATTAATAATATGAAATAGCTTCACGAACGGCTGAACCTATTGCTCCATCGTATTTATACTTACAAGGATCTTATCAAAGTTACCGGCAATATCACGCTCCGGAGCCAGTTCCGCAATTTCAGCCGCGGCTTCAACCAGTGAAGGCGCCACTTCAAGGATTTCCCTTTTTCGTTGATTTTCGGGCGAGTATTTGGCGCATGGACATCAATACCGGCGAAGGACCTTTCACCTCATTTGTCGGTATCTCTTTCAAGCTCAAATAGATACGCAAAGCCTCTTCTTCGCCTAGGTTCACCAGCCATCGCCGCCGCTCTTCTTCGATGACGGCCTGTGCGGCCTCTTGACCTTCCAACCACTTCCTCACCGCATCCGCATTCAATCGTGTTTTCTGTCCCGGATCCGACATCGATCCACCTCACTTCGACTTAAAATCTTCAACCTGCCGAGCTACGATCGTTTTCGCCGCTTCCAGCGCTTCGGCGACTTTCCCGGCGTGGCGGCCACCGGCCTGAGCGAAATCGGGGCGCCCGCCGCCACCTCCACCGGCAATCTTCGCGATCTCTCTCACCAGATTGCCGGCATGCAACCCGCGCTTCACCAGATCGGGCGTAACCTTCGCCACGAAGAGCGCTTTGCCATCACTCGTTGAACCAAGCAACACGACCGCGGATCCGGTTTTTTTCACCATCTCATCGGCCAGATTAGCGAGCGCCTCACCGTCGGCGCCGTCCAGCGAGCCGATAACCAGCGTCATGCCGGCTACTTCCGCCTCCCGAAGTTCGGCGGCATTCGGTTTCACGTTTTGTGACTTGATCCGATGCAACTGCCTCTCCATCTGCTGTCGCTGAGAGAGCAGACGATCCACTGCACTGACTAGATCATCGGGACCGACCTTGAGTAGGGCGGCGGCTTCCGCCATCATCGTTTCACGGTTCCTCAAGTATTGGTAGGAACCGTCGCCGGTGAGTGCGTCAATTCGTCTCACTCCGGCCGCCACGCTCGATTCGGAGATGATCTTAAACAGCCCCACCTCGGCGGTTCGCTTGAGGTGGGTGCCGCCGCACAGCTCGCGACTGAAGCCCGGAATCTCCACCATCCGAACCAAGTCGCCGTACTTTTCTCCGAAGAGCGCCATCGCGCCAAGCTTCCGCGCTTCGGCTATTGGCAGGTCGTTGTGGATCAGCAACTCGCGATCCTCTAATATCTTTTCATTGACCAGCGCCTCGATGCGCTCGATTTCGACCGGCGTCAGCGCTTGAGGGTGAGTAAAATCGAAACGCAACCGATCGGGCGCGACCAGTGATCCCTTCTGGTGGACGTGCTCGCCCAGCACCTGCCGCAACGCAGCCTGAAGCAGATGGGTGGCGGTATGATTGCGCATGATGCGGCGACGGCGGTCGGCATCCACCGCCGCGGTTATCTCCTGCCCGACTGCGATCTCGCCTTCCTCCACCACACCAATATGACGAAACGATTCGTGGAATTTTCGGGTATCGGTGATCCGAACTTTCGCCGAACACTGCACATCTTCGGTCGGCCCGAATATCCACCCCTGATCGCCCACTTGGCCGCCGGCCTCCGCATAAAAGGGCGTTTGATCTAAGATGAGCTCCACCTTATCGCCAGCGCGCGCGGATTCCACCGCTCGATTATCATTTAATATTGCAATCACCCTAGCGTCCGAATTCATCTGTTTATAGCCTAAAAATTGGGTTGGGGTGGGAGTTGTGAGCGCCAAAGACTGGTTGATTGTTTGGGTGCTAGTAAACACATCAACAGGTTCGGCGGCCTCGCGGGACCGCTGCCGGTGACGCTCCATCTCTTCATAGAAACCATTCTCATCAACAACGATTTTAATCGGTGGCATCGGTACGTTGGCAAATTCTTTGACCAGCTCTAGGGGATAGCCATAGGTATCGTAAAGCATAAAAGCCTGCTTGCCGGTGATTTTGCCGCTTTTCTTCACTTCTTCGGAGCTGAGAATACCCACTAATCGTTCAAAACCGGTTGCCAGAGTTTGGTGGAACCGACCCTCCTCGGCGCGCATGGTTTGGATGATTAAATCGCTTCGCTCCGATAATTCGTGGTAAACCGGCCCCATCTTCTCGATAACCTCCGGGGCAATCTTATGCAAAAACAGCTCATCGAAACCCAACAATCTCCCTGAAAGCACCGCGCGGCGGATAATATAGCGCATGGTGTAACCACGCCCCTCGTTGGATGGCGTGATCAAATCCCCAATGCAAAAAACGGCGGCTCGCGCGTGCTCGGCGATCACCCGAAAAGCGACATCGGCGGCGCTCATCGTTCCACCGTATTTTCGATGGGAAAGTTGCTCGATCCGTTGGATGATGGGTTGAAACAGGTCGGTATCGAAGACGCTGGACTTATTTTGCAGTAGAGCCACGATTCGCTCAAATCCGGCGCCGGTATCGTTGTTCTTATTCGGCAGCGGATGTAAGATCGGTTTTCCCTGAGCATCTTCATTGCGGTTGAACTGGGTGAAGACGTTGTTCCAAACCTCCAGCCAACGCCCGGCTTCCTCATCCTTCTTGAAATCACCGGTCATCTCCTCAACCGCCGCCACTCGATAAAAAATCTCGGTGCAGGGGCCGCAGGGTCCGTTCGGACCTTCGCTGATCGCGTTGGCCGGCCAGTAGTTCTTATCCGCTCCCAACCTATGTACACGATCCCGAGACAGTCCCACCGTTTTATGCCAAATTTCAAACGCTTCGTCGTCATCCTGATAGACGGTTACGCAGAGGCGG
>JAMCWF010000032.1 GCA_023481295.1 Armatimonadota bacterium
GCATTGCGAAGTTGATGTTCCATCTGCACTCGCGGTGAGGAAAAATATTCATTCCAACCAACTCCCCGCTCAGCCAGCGGGAACCGACTGTCAAACCCAAATACCACTGGCACTCGATCTACATACTCAAAGCGCTCCACCGCCTCCAATCGGGCACGATTCTGAAGCATTCGGTTTTCCGGATAACGCAGGTCAATGCGCGTCTTTGCTGTCATAACCTTCAGCTTTCTTTCAAACGGCTATCCATTCGATGCTGAAATTCTCATCGGCTCAATGGGCAAAGGTGCTTCTGATTTCACGCCATCCGGCACCTGCAGCGGCAGCGGCCGCAATAGCGGGAGCACGGCTGGCCTTCCCGCCGTGTATGCCCAAATCAAAGGAGTTGCAGAACTCCTGGGTAACCGCCCCGCCGCCGCAGGCGAACGGCAGCTCGATGCCGGCCTGCTTGAGATTGGCGGCAACCCTCGGAAATGCCGACATCGTGGTGGTCATCAGAGCGCTCCCGATCAGCAATATGGGACGATACTGCCGCACCGCCTCCACCACTCGCTCATCGGAGACGTCAATCCCCAGGTCAATGATCTCGTACCCATTCGCTGAGAGCAAAGAACGAACGATGTTTTTGCCGATGGAATGGATATCACCCTGTGCCACGAACATCACCACCGTGCCCTTGCGCTGGAGCGCTTTGCCAATCTTCTTTTCACAGAGGACAACACCTGCCTCCATCGCGTCCGCAGCCCGAATGACTTGCGGCAAAAAGTAGCGGCCGCTGTCCCAGAGCTGGCTCACCCGGGTGATGCCGGCAACCAATCCTTCCTCCACCACCTGTAGCGGCGCATGCTTTTCCAGCGCAGCGATAACCGCCGATTGGGTCCTTGGCTGATCCCCCACCGTAACCGCCTCGACAACCTCATGCAGCTCGGCCGACTTTAAATCCGATGGGGATTCCGCATTTGCCGACGACAGTTTCCCGCTCTCCTGCAAAGCCGGCCGACGCGATAAAGCGTTGTATCGGACAAACAGCGGGCCATCCGACATCGAGATGCCGGCCGGCCGGCTCGCTACAAACTGGCTGCGACGCTCGGCGCTTCGAGCCCCTTCGATCATCGCCTTCACATTGGCGATCGGCGTTTCCGGCGCGATCCCGCATCCTGGAGCTACCACGTCGAAGCCGGCTTCCGCCGCTTCCACCGCTTCTTGCCGAATCCGCTCGACCAGACCATAGAGCAGTACGCCGGTGGGAGACAACGGCCCGATCAGCGCCACCTTGCCGCGGGTGGCGTCTCGTGCGATCCTAGAGTTGGTTTTTGCATCAATGCTCAACGCCGAGGCGCCCGAATTCGCCATATCGGCGATAATCCCAGCCACATCCCCGCAAATGTGAAGGATAGATGGCACACCTATCGCTGAAAACAGTCTCTGCTCATATTTCAGCACAATTTCACGATAGGCGTCCGGCGAGATCATATCAGGACTAGCCAACATGTCTTCCACACAGATGGCATCGGCCCCCGCCTCGATCAATTTCTGGGCCAAGATGCCGGCCGCTTCAACTGACATCTCCAGTAAAGGCGCCAGTTGATTGGTGTCTTCAAGCGTCGCCAGCAGCACCTCGGAGGTTCCAGCCAACGCACCGGTCAGTGAAAAAGGCCCTACCACCCCACCGATTACCAGCGCATCCCGTCCCACATCCGCCTTCAGCCGCCTCAGTGCCCCCACCGTCCGGTTCACAGCCGGATGATCCGCAAATTCGAACGGCAGCTTAACCGCTGTTCCAATCTTGTAAGGGTGACTGGAAACTTGGGGTAAAGCTGCTTTTCCCCCATAATCAATGCGACAACCCAACGCTTCCGCCTCGGTCGTCTGCCCGAACGGCACTCGTGCCATATCGAGTCCCAACAAGTGCACCGCCCCGGCCGCCAATTTAGACATCGCGACGGCGTCCTGGTGGGCTTCGGGAAAAGCGACACCCAGTATGTCCATCTGCTCGACGGTAGCGGTCTGGTTCACCGCCCCAACGCATATCGTATCGTTCTTTCCTTGAAAGAGCGCGGCCAGCGCTCGATTCCGACTATTCATTATCGCCATCCAGCTCTTATCCTTCCGAACGAGGAAATTGATTTAAACTAATTAATTCCGTAGTTTTTCGCACGAAACTCCGGTACCGATTGCGAGTAGATTTGGATGCACTCCTTCATGAATTGCTCCTCATCTTCGGGCAGCTCATCCAGTGCTTTGCGGCAACTGTCCAACGCTTCCCGCTCATTTTCCGACAATGGAAGCTCCCCGGAGCGATCACTGCTTGCGATTATTTCGGCGGCTCGTTGCATCGCACGAACCGTCCGCTTGTAATAACCTTTTTCATTGACGATCACCGCCGCGATATCCATCGCCACGTCGGGAGAGAGCACCAGCGCCTGCGGGTCTCGATTCCGGTCGGATGTGATAAGCACATCCCGCATCGTATCGGCGCACCCCATCTGGAGGGAGGCGTTCATTTGGGCGCAATCGTAAGCCAACATTTCGGCAAAAACTTGAGGGGTGGTTCCCCCAAACATCTCACCGTACTCCACCGCTTCGTTGCTCCACAGATCGCACACCGCCGCGCTCAAATTACCCATCAGATCGGAATGAGCGCAGGCCGAGGTCTTGCCCTCCATCGAGATCGGTTTGCCGGTTATTGCTTTCAAAATCACGCCCTCATAACCACAGTCCTTATCCGGTCCGGTCGCCCCGGCTTCAAAAGCAACCAACGATCGCACCGCCCCGGCCGGACGTACCAGCGCGGCGAAGGTGTGCGGAAGCTGGGTTTCCATCAAGCCGCCTGCCATAAACATGGCGGTATTGGAGTGAGCGCAATCGGTGTCGCCGCCCGGTAAGACGCCTTGCTGTTCCGCAATGGAGACGATATCAGACCAGAGGTGAGCCATATCCAAGCTGCCCAGGATGCCGACCGCAAACACCACCCCTCGAATATCCTGGCGCGTGACCGCATAATTGAAAACCTCTTTTCCGCCGATCGATTCGATGCTGAGTATGTCGGCGCCGGCTTCGGCGGATGCCTTCATCCCGTTCAAGATTTTTATGTATTCCGGCGAATCCCAAAGGCCATTCTCCGGCTTGCGGATATCGGCAATCGTCGCCCTCAATGCGCCCTTCAATCCGTAACGATCGTAATACTCCTTCAAAAGCCATTTCGTGCGGTGGGCGATCTCTCGGCCCCACTCCACCTTATCCGTTAACTGAAACACATGCTCCAGCTCCATCACGATCGCCGGCGCTCCGATACCGACTATCCGATCGAGGGCATCCCTCGTGATGCGCTGGTACTCCTCCATCAGCGTATTTAAATCCTTTTCGCGACCAGGCCGTGGGGCATATTTTAACTCAGGGATGACCGCTCCGGCGCCGATTTCGACGTCGAAACCGGCCTTAATCGGGTGAAGCGACCGTCCGAAAACCATATCTTGCCAACTTGAGTACTCGCAACTATGATAAGGCTTGATCGTCATCAATTCACTCCATTGTGAGCTGTCGGACGCGGTATGCCAAACAGATCACGCTTGTAATCGAGATAGTACAGGTAATTTTCGTACGTCACATCGGGTGGCACCCGATGATCCACGTGCGGGATGTAACCGCCCTGATCGGCCAGCGGCTTCAGATGGTTTAGCTCCTTTCGAATCTCTTCCCTGCCGGCGATGAGCGCTATTTTATTCACGCCGCCAAGCAGGATAACGTCCTTGCCGAACTTGTCCCGCAGCCGGTAGGGATCGCTGTGAGAGGCGCGCTCGATGGGGAACATTCCCCGCACGCCGGCTTGAATCCAGAGGGGCGCCAACTGATTGATGTCGCCGTCGCAATCCACGTAGACGATATCCACACCGTGCTGCTTCAAAAAGTCGGTGATCCGCTTATACCGGGGAACCAATATGCGCTCAAAATCGGCCGGTGAGATAAGCGGACCACCGTTAAACGCCATATCCTCCCAGAAATCGGCGAAATCATATTGAACGCCCACCACCACATTTTCCAAAACTCTCATTATAAGGTTGCAAAGATGTTCGACCATATCTTCCATCAGATCCGGCTCTTCAACGGTGCAGATGGCGGCCCCCTCCAATCCCATCCAGTCTCGAATTCTCCCCCACAGGCTTCCCACGTGAATGCCAAGCGGATAGGTTCGATTTTCCCACTGCTTGGTGATCTCCGACCAGTTGGACGGATACCGACCCGGTACCTCCGGATCGAGGCGCTTCTTAAACTCCTGCCAGGAGGCGCGATCCTTGAGCGTGTGATCGATGAAATGAGGAATCGAGGTGAGTTGGCTACCGTATTTAAATATCATGCACTTGACGCCGTTACCGTCTATGATGATTTGATGGCGGTCATCCTCTTCCACCACTTTGGTTTCAAAACCTGGGGCCAGATCAAAATTTACCGGTGCCCATCGTCGCTCCGCAAATCCAAAAAAAACATCCGCCTCCGGGTTATTTCGCACCGTTTTCGGCAACCCCTGATCGTGCCAAGCGACGATGGTCTCATCCCAATACCCAAACTCTTCATCGGGAATCCGGTCTATCGGCTGGAAATGAAGACAGTTTATCCATCTTTCACGATGGTTCATCGGTGTGGTCTCCTTGGTGGTCGAATCAGCTCTCAATCACTTGGGGCTGGGGATCGCTAAGCTCATCGGTCGCTTCGATCACCCTCTCATCATAGGTGGGTCGGATGGTCATACCGGGTTCAATAATGATAAAGTCGTCGCTATCCCACTCCCCGTCAATCCAACTTCTCAACATATTAAGGGTGGCCGGTATCTCTTCATAAGCCCAGCCGTTTTGTCGGCAAGTCTCCTGCACTCGCCGATCCATTTTGAGGTGATCAAGGAAGTCATGTCGAATGAAAGAGCCCCGGGCGTACTTTTGGCGCCACTGCATGCCAAGCTCCATTAAATAACGCGCGTTCTCTTCACCATATCGCTCAATCAAGCTATCAAGGTCTTCACCGAGCAGCTCGCCGACCTCGTTTTGCTGGATGTCACGCCCAACCCGCCGCGGGCCTTCCAGCCAGCCGGTGCTGTAGTAGTAGCTGCCCGGTCGTTTCATAAAGTGATCGAGATAGCGCTCGCGTGACCCGATCAGGAAGGTGAGGCAGTCATGGGCGCGCGGGACGACCAGCTTGGTGTCGCGCGCGGTTACGCCATCCAACAGGCGATTGCAGAGGCCGTAGCCCAAAAGTATGGCGTCGAAGTGATTGGGTGAGGTGGCATCAATCCTCTGTTGAATTTCGGCCGCGCCGTTCATCGGCCTTTCATGATGCGCCTGGGAGAGAAACTCAAGGCAGATCGTGTTGCGGGAGGCGGCAACCACCGCACAAATTTCCCGGGTTGCCACCTCGCACGCGATTACTTTTAACATTAATGGAGGGGATTCATCATTTGTCATTTTCTTCCTACACTCTCCTGAAACGATTTAGAGCACCGGCGATTCGTGCATCGCTTTGAGCCTTGCCCAGCGCCGATCCACCTCTTGCTGAAGATCGGCCACCACATCGGCGTATTCCGGCTTCAAAAGATGAGCGGAGGCCGCACCCATCAAAGGCACCATATCGGCAACCGGGCGCTTTTTGCCGAGCGCTTCCGGATTATACGTCAAGGTGGTGATGCCATGTGCGATTTTCAACAGCGGAAACATACAGGTATCAACCATCGTGCGGGCGATTATTGGACCGTCCTCCCCCTTTGTGCCCCAGTTTAAGGGACAGGTGGAGAAAGCCTTCAGAAAGGCGAACCCCCCGTTTCTAACCGTCTCCTGCGCTTCTCGTGCCTTCATCACCGCATCCTCATAGTGGCTTTCGCAGACGGATGCAATGTAGGGTGCATGGGTGCCCCTTAATATCTCCACCATATCCTTGGAATGAAACGTTTTGCCCACCTGTGCCTTGCCGACCCGGCTGGTCGCCGTCATCATGCCTTTAAAACCGGTATAACAAAGCTGAGCGCCGGTATTGGCGTAGATATTGTTGTCGTACTCCAGGTAGATGAATGGGTGGTTTCGCAAGGCGGCGCCGATGAGCTGATCCATCCCGATGTCGCCCGAGCCGTCACCGCCTACCACCAGAAGCGTCATATCTCGATCCACGCGGCCATGCTTTTTCAGCCACTCGTAATAGGCGACAATGCCGCTGGCGGTGGAGGAGCCGTTGTGAAACAGGTTGTGGGCGTATGGAACTTTAAAGGAGGTGAAGGGGAAGCCGGAGCTGGTAATCTCGGCGCAGCCGGTATTGTAGACTAAGGCGACTTGCCCGTCAATTCCCTTTAAAACCATTTCAAGGTTCAAAAAAGCGCCGCAACCAGGACAGGCGGAGGTCTTGTCAATCCGATTCGGCATATCGGAAGCAAGCGTCTTCAATACGCTGACATTCATTCGGCTGCCCAGCTTTTCATTCAGCGAGATATCGGTCTTTTCCACAATCGGCGCCGGCGCTTCGGGCGGGTTGAGTATTTGCTGCTCCGGATCGCCCTCCCAGTGTCCATAGTAGTCAAAATCAGCCACCGCCTCACCATGGTCAGCGATGAGAGCCTGGTCGTAAAGCTCAACTGCATCGTGAAAGCTGAAGTTCAGCCCACCCAGGCCGTATACACGGTTGATGATTCTTGCCGAATTATGCCTGGCTTGCAGCAGCGCACCAACCTCGTTGGCTAGGTAGGAACGGTAGGCACCGTACTCATCGGCTCGATCAGCCACCATCAGGGTTCGGACTCCTTCAAGGGCGTCGGCCAGCTCGTCGGCCGGAAACGGTCGCAACACGCTCATCGAAACGAGGCCGACCGATCGGCCGCTAGCCTTGATCCGGTCCACCGCATCCTCGCTGGCGTGGGCGGCCGAGTTTAAAATCAGCATCGCAACCGGTGGATGATCTTCCATCCCCACTGTGCTGACCATCGAGTAGCGCCGCCCGGAGATTTTAGCGTACTCCTGGAAAATGACGGGCAGCAAGCGGTAAGCGTCCTGCATTGCCAGATGAAGCTGATATTTGTTGTTGATTAAATCGTCATTCATATAGGCGCCGAACGTCTTCGGCCGATCGAAGTCTATGTACAGGTCGCGAGGTGGTTTCGGCCCAATGAAACCCCGCACGATACGGTTGTCCGCAAAGATTTGAAAACGTCGAGTGCCGTGACTGGTATGAAATCCATCGTAAGCGACGACACAGGGCAGCTGAACCTGTTCGGCCCACTTCAGCGCAATGATATTCATATCATAAACTTCTTGAACGCTCTTTGCCAGCAAAATGAGCCATCCCATGCCAAGGATCGACATCAGATCGGAGTGGTCGTTCTTAATGTTCAGCGGTGCCGAGACGGTTCGGGTGGCTAGATTCAGGACCATCGGAATGCGTAGCCCGCTGATTGCCGGAAGCTCCTCCATTTTCAAAAGCAGACCCTGGGCGGAAGTGGCATCCACAACCCGGGCGCCCGCTATCGCTCCACCGGCACAAATTGATATGGCGGCCAGTTCACTGGTGGCCGGCACAAAGACCATGTCCACCTCACCGCGTGCGACGCGGGCCGATATCTCTTCACCCACATCGCTGGAAGGGGTGATTGGATAAAAGCCCTCCAGCTCATAGCCGATCGCCGCTATGGCCTCGGCGGCCGCTAGATTGCCCCCTCCAATGCACACCTTTTGTTCGATCGCACGGTCGATTATCGAATATGCTTTTTCACTCATTGAAATCCTCCAAAACGAAAAACGTCCCGACTTTCAGGACGCTTTTCGTACGCTCTTGTATGATGCCGCTGTGTTTGCAAGGACGACCTCGGGATTGTCCGCTTCCTGCACTTTCGTCAGCGCCCTGCCGTTCTTGGTATCGGGGCAGACCATCACACACCGGTTGCAACCCTTGCAATAGTCGTAATCAATGCCCATCATCTTGCCGTTTACGAAGACGATGGAGCCTGGATCGCTGCAGGCGTAGTAACATTTCACGCAATGGATGCATGCATCCGGGTTAAACAGCGGCATCTGACCGGTGCGTGAGGCTCCATGTGTTTTGCTATAGGAACTGCTTAAAGCGTTGATCAACACGCCGCCCGGTCGCTGGGTCAGATAACCAATCACGCCACCCTGTGGCTTAGAGTAAGGCTGATGCTGATACTTGCCGTCATAGGGGAAATCTTGAAACTGAGCGGAGGAGATGCCTTCGTAAGCCTTCAAATTTGCTTCCACCACCTTTGGCCAGGTGACGGTCAGCATTTCGCGAGCCGCCTGATCGGGAAAGCCAAGCACCTGTATCAGCAGCCCGAACACCGGAATGTTAATCCGCGACCTTGCTTCCGCCGCGATACGGGTCGCATCCAAACAGATAATTTTGCCGTCGGCAAGCTGCAACCGATCGCGAATTGCAGCCGGGCTCTCGGTCGTATTGACGATCACGGTGGCCCTGGGTTGAAGCCCCACATTCAGACGCATCGGCTCGATGAGCTGCTCCCGCATAATCGCCAGAATGTGAGGGGTGGAGAGAGTTCCGCTTGTGCGGACCGGCCTGCCTAGCTTGCAGAGCCGAATCGAAACATCGGTTGGGGTCCCTTTTTTTTCTGAGCCGTACTGCGCATCAAACGCGCCATCCAGATTGAGCTTGTCAACCGCGATTTTGAAAAGGAGCTTTCCGATTGTATTGGCGCCGTCACCACCCAACGCAACCAGCTTGACATTGCAATACCCCAGCTCATCCTCATAACAGAGATCGAATTCCTCTTCGGTTTTCATTTATGGTGTACCTATCAGCCCGGTATTCCCAAACGCGAGCCGTTCCTTTCAACCGTCACGCTTTATTCTACATCCACAACTGCAAACCCGATCTGGTCTATTAGTACTTATAAGTTATTACTTTAGTACCAGCATACTTGCAAATATATCATTATATCCGTTGCGAGGATGCTCATTTCTTTAATCAGCCCCAGCGTATGGTAAGCCGGTCGCCGACCCTTAAAATCATCGGCTCGGGGAATTGGAGCGATGTCCACTCCCCAGCCCTGGATGCGACCACCGATACTATTTTACCGTTTACCAGCACCCGATACCTTACGCCGGTATGCCCAAGGCCGGCCTTTACCGAGCGCAACGGAAGCTCGCCTTCCACTAGCTCAATCGTTTGGGCCGCCGAACTCTGCATGATGATGCCCCAACATACCGGCGTCGTAAATACCGAGCGGTGATCGGTCGGCGCCACTCGAGGTGAAAATGCAATCCAGCCCTCCGGCGCGCTGTAATGGAATCCCTGGATGGCCATCAATACCGTCCAGATGCTCATTGGGCGAAAGTAGTGGTTTCCGCACTCGAAATGGTTCCAAGGCCTGCCCATCTTTAAGTAGCGGTCTTGAACTTCGCGGACAACTTGCAGCCCCTGCTCCACCATACCGTTATAAATCATATTGGAGGCCAGCGCGTACTCCACCCCACTCCAAACCGCCGACCATTGGCCGCCGCGCGGCATCGCTTCAGCCGGATTGGGCCACCAGCCGTTGATGATGCTGCCGTTCTGACGATTACGGGTGTAGATCGTGTTCAGAGTGGAAAGCAGCCGCTCTTTGGGATAAGGGCTTCCCAATCCGGGGTGCAGCGAGGCGTACCAAACCGCATCGGTCGCCGCCGCTAAGCTGGCGTGATCCCGTTTTCCCGTCTTGGGATCGTAGTACAGATCGTAATATTGACCGTTCCACAGCTCTTTCTGAAAATTCGGCTGCGCCTTGTGATACCTTTGGCTGAAGATATCCGCCTGTGCGGTCTGCCCCAGCGCCTTTCCCATCTGAACCGCCGCCCGCAGCGCGGTCAAATAGAGCGAGGAGACATATACCGAAGTCCCGTACATGGGCCATCCATCATAAGTTTGATCGGCGCCGGTGTCATTGGGAAGGCCGTCACCGTCGGTATCGCGGCGGTTCATATCATCCAGCGCCGCCACCACGTGGGGCCAGTGGAATTGCAAGAATTGGCGATCACCGATCCATTGCCAATCCCGGTAGGCCATCAAAACGTATTGGGACATCATATCAATCCGGTAGTATCCATCCGGATGATCGAAGGTGGCCGGGAAAAAGTGGGGAATGTCACCGTTAGGCGCCTGGTGGTCAACGGTTATATGGATTTCACTACGCTCCAGCTTGGGGAATAGAACGGTGATCATGTTAGACCCATAGTAGCTCACATCCGTCGTTTGCAGGCCGCAACAGCCCTCACCCTCCCATACTCCGAACTTCCCGTCCTTATCCCACCAAGAATCTTTGGACATCGTGGTGAGTTGGGCATTGATCGCGTCTAGTATTTTCCGCTCGACGCGGGCCGAGTAAAACTCACGGCGAAACCGATCGGTTTTTCGGCGCAGATCAGGCAAACTCGCAATGACATAATCGGCGACTTCATCCGCATCCTCAAACCAGTTTGAATACATATGTCCGATCTGATTCCGATCGGCATCGAGGTGATTGGGAAAGTGCCAGGTTAGGACAAACGTAACCTTGCCGCCCTTATTCGGCTCCAGATGCAAACGCTGGGTGACGGCCGCATTACGGACATAGCTGCTCGAGTCCAGCGTGCCCTCCGGCTCAAGCTTGCCGTCTTGATTGAAATCGGTCCAGATATCCTCGAAATCGTTCCAGGCCACTCGATACGCCCCTCGCCCTAACCCGGTCAGCGTCATCAAACCAAACGATTGCCAGGTCGCCGGCATATGGTCGGGCTGAAGGTAGCTGGAACGAGATACATAAGCGACCATTGTCCGATAAAAGCTGTCGACCCGATCCAGCGTCGGCGGCCATCCACCCCACACCGATGAAGCGTAAACCAGGGTTCGCCCCTTCCCATAATGGCCGGCAATCACCAGCGGCTGCCCGGCGAATCCGTTCGCGATGACGGTGCCGCCCGGCTTTACCCCGGCGATCAGGTTATAGCCGTTGATGGAGGGAAGAGTCAGATTGCTAAATACCTGTTGTGCCAGCTCATTTTTCACCTTTGAGATGCTGGTCGCCTGATTAACCGCATCGAACCGGTTTAGGAAGTTAACGGGCAGAATGCCTTCCAAGATCGAGCCGTTCATGTGCCCCCAGCGATCGCTCGAATAGCCGTAAAAGGCATCCCAGCCGCCGGAGTAGATCAGCCCCATCCCCGCATTGACCGCCTCTTGCAGTATCTTCATGTCGGCGTCTCCCAGCATGTCTCGAGCGTGAGTGATCTCGCCGACCCAAACGCAATCGAACCGCCGAGCCAGCTCCTGGCCATTATCGGCTGGAAGCCGAATCGCATTGGAGCCCTCACCAGTCGCCCAGGTCACCTTAAGCCCACTCACTCCGTCGAAGGCGCTTGCAAAGCCGCCATGCACACGATCGGAGACGAGCAATAGTCGAATTGGCTTCGACATCGAAGGCGGCTTACCGCCGCTTAACGCTTCCATTGACACCCGAATCCCTTTGGATGTAGCGCCCTTGCGATTGCGGGTTCCCCGGAAATTAAGGTCGTACCCAGCGCCGTTTCGCTGGCTGGCCATAATCGAGACATCCACCGGATTGGAATTCGGGTTATGAACATTAAAGGTGAAGATTGCGCAAGGCAGCGCGGAATCTTTTTCGTTCAGTGGAATGAAAGGCGTCCACGCATCCAAATGAATATTCACCGGCAGGTTAGGATCGGCATAATCGAGCATCGCGAACGGGTGCTCGCCGACATATCCGATCTCGCTCACGCCCTGAGCCAATCCCCTCGAATTCAATTGCAGTAACCGCGAGAGGGTCTCCACACCGGTGTTGACCCACACGGCGAACAGCGAATCCTCAAGCCGAAGTTTTGATGCCCAGTCGTTGAATATTTGCCACTCATAAAAGGTACCGTCGGCGCGCAGCTCCACGGTACCGGCGCCGATCCCGCCCATCGGGATGCCGGAGTTCATAGGCGGATTCGCTCCAATGACGGTTTGCTCTCCCTGGACCGGCTCAACGCTCGTCATCGAGTAGCCGGCCGCACCAATGGTTGCAGTTACGGCTATGGTCTTCACGAATTCACGCCGCGAAATTCCACCTTTCAAGTCTGTCCCTCCATACGCTGAAGTGATTTGTGATTGGCTACCGGCGCTGCCTGATGCCGCTTGAATAAACCGGATGGCATAAATATCTTAATCACATCCCCCGCTCTTTCCTGCCTATTAACCCGACAAATAATTATCCCGTATTTGTCATTCCCTGTCATCCCCAGCGTAGGCGGGGAGAAAGCGGGAGCCCAGAAGGCTCTGGATGCTGAATCAACTCCGGCATGCCGGTATTTCATCGCCGGATTAATAATATACGGGACTAAACCATAAATTCCAATCTGCCATAACTTGATTGTGCGGTTAAATTCACTCAACCTTACCAAATGGATACGGGCTGGGGTAAAATAAATTTACAATTTAGGTTTTCTAATTGCAATAAAGTTGCGAATCAATTGGGCCGACCAACGGTATCCATATCGGTCGGCGACGAATAGGGGGTTAGATTATGAGTCAGCAAACGGCGACACACGCCACCGATGTCGTTGTGCGCCTCGCGGGCGAGTCGGGTGAAGGCGTGGTAAGCCTCGGTGACTTGACCGTTCAAATGCTTTCAAGCTTAGGGCTTGACATTTACACATTTCAAACATTTCCCGCCAAAATCAAGGGTGGCACCGTTATGTACCAGATTCGAGTCCATAGCGGTGTCACTCTTTCACAAGGGGATGGCGTTGACGTCTTGATCGCACTGAGCAAGGATGGCTACGACTCGTTTCATATGGGAATGCGCGAGGATGGAATCTTGCTCTACGATAGCGACGCCTTCACTCCGCCGGAATCGCCGGGACGAACCGAATACGGGCTTCCGATTTCCACGCTCGCAAACCATGAAAAACAGGCCATTCGCAGCGAAGTCGAGGGCGAACAACTCAAGCGATTACCACCGCCGAAGAACATCGTCGGATTGGGAGCGCTGATGCGCCTGATCTCCGCCCCGCTGGAACCGGCCGAGCAGTACATCCGAGATCTGTTCGGCCGTAAGGGCGAGCCGATCGTCCGCATGAACATTAACGCGCTGCACGTGGGCGCTCAGCACATCGAGGATCAAATTGGAGCCAAGCGAACACCGCATGTCTATCCGGTTCCCGTCGAGCGGGAACGCTTAACCATAAACGGCAATCAGATGCTGGCCATCGGAGCGCTTGCGGCCGGTTGCCGCTTTTACGCCGGTTATCCTATCACTCCGGCCAGCGACATCATGGAGTTTTTGGCCAAAGAGATGCCCAAATTTGGGGGTGAACTGATCCAGGCCGAGGATGAGATCGCGGCGCTGGGCATGTGCCTGGGCGCTTCGTTCGCCGGCAAAAAAGCAATGACCGCCACCTCCGGCCCCGGCCTCTCGCTGATGGTGGAGCAGATTAATCTGGGCGGTCAGGCCGAAATCCCGGTCGTGATCGCCGATATTCAAAGGGGCGGCGCCTCAACCGGCATGCCGACTAAAACTTCTCAAGGCGATCTCAACCTGGCCGTTTACGGGGTTCACAACGAATCACCTCGAATTGTGATCGCCGCCTCATCGGTGGAGGACTGCTTCTGGACCAGCGTAGACGCCTTTAACCTGGCTGAAAAATACCAGTGCCCGGTCATTCTGCTGTCTGATCAGGCGCTCGCGACCCGAAAATGCACCATCCCCATGCCGGAGCTGGATAAGGTGCGGCTGGAGGATCGGCTAAAGCCGACATCGGAGGAGCTGAGCAACGGATTCCGACGCTTTGAGATCACCGAAACCGGCGTCTCACCGATGTCCATTCCGGGGATGGCCGGGGGCGCCTACGTTTCCACCGGTATCGAGCACGACGAGCTGAGCAACCCCGGCTATGATCCCGATCTGGCTCAGCGAATGAAAGCAAAGCGCTTCCTTAAGCTCGAAACGTTGGCCAAGTCAGAGGGCGCCTCATATTACCGGCTATGGGGTGTGAAGGGTCACGCAAAGGTCGGCATCATTGCATTCGGCTCAACTGAGGGCGTACTGCGCGAGTCCACCGAACGGGCTCGAGAGGAAGGCTATAAGGTAGCCCATCTTCATTGCCGCCTGATCAATCCGCTGCCGGTGGAAGCGATCAAGGAGTTCGCCGCTCGCTGCGATAAAATTTTAATACCGGAATTAAACTGGTCCGGACAATTCGGCCACTGGGTGCGCGCCAACACTAACATCGAGTACCGTGCCTTTGCCAAAGATGTGGGGCTGCCATTCGCGCCCAACGAAATCTACAATCAGATCATCGAATTGCTGGCCGAATAACCGGAGCAGTTTGAATAAGGAGAATAAAATGCCTGAAACTGCGGTTTCACAACAACAATATGCACCCAAGGATTACAAGAGCAGCCTGAAGCCGATCTGGTGCCCCGGCTGCGGTGACTTCGGAGTGCTCAACGCGCTCTACAAAGCGATGAGCATCTGCGGGTTGTCGCCGGAAAAAACGGTTATCGTGTCCGGAATTGGTTGCTCCTCGCGATTGCCCGGATTCGTCACCACCTACGGTTTCCACAGCGTCCACGGCCGCGCGCTCACCATCGCGACCGGCATCAAGGTGAGCCGCCCTGACCTCAATGTGGTGGTGGTGGGCGGCGACGGCGACGGCTATTCAATTGGAGCCGGACACATACCGCATACCGCACGACGCAATCCCGACATCACCTACTTGATCATGAACAACAACGTCTACGGACTGACCAAGGGCCAGGTTTCCCCCACATCAATGGTACCGATGGCATCGCTTCAGGCCAATATAGACCCAAAGCGGTGGAAAACCACCCCCTATGGGATGACCGAAGATTACATCAATCCCATCGCAATGGCCATCGCCTATGATATATCGTTCGTGGCCAGAGGCTTCTCATATCGCCCAAACCAACTTACCGAGATCATTGTCGCCGGTTTGCAACACAAGGGGTTCTCACTGATTGATGCTTTCAGTCCCTGTCCAACCTTTAACCAGGATCAAACCGACGATTACTATAAGGAGCAAACCTACGACGTTCCGGAAGATCACGATCCCACCGATCGAGTAAAAGCCTTTGAACTGGCGCTCCGAACCGATGGATATCCCATTGGCGTTATCTACCGAAACGATACCAAACACTCCATTATGGAGGAGCAGGCCGCGTTGAAAGCTCGGTTTGCCGGCCAGCCATCCGGCAGCGTTTCGGCGCTCCTGCATCGCTTCGTTTAAGGACCTACAGGTTGGCCAGTGACCAGATGCATACCATTCGACTGGCCAACCTTTGCTTTACCTCAGAACAATTACAACGCGTCTCCTCAGGATATAGTCATCTCCAAATGACGGACACCATAATAACTCAATTCATTGAAGAAGGAAAAGGAAACATGCGCAACCTATGGCTCGGTCTGTTGCTCCTCGCCACCTACCTCCAACCCGCTCAGGCACTCTCTCGGACGCCGACGCCCGATCCCACATACGGCCTTCCGGTGTCTCCGATTCATAAATCTCAGACGGTCAGCTCACCGGCGCGGTGGATATGGGCTGCTCAGACTCTGAATAATCAAACCGTCTACTTCAGGAAGGCCTTCTCGCTGGCTAAGGTTCCCGCTTCTGCAGAGCTGTACATTACCTGCGATGATTTCTTCACCGCTTATCTCAACGGTCACCAGGTCGCTCATAGTTCACCGGAACCGAACAACGATTTTGTTTGGCGACAGGTTCATCGGGTAAAAGTGACTCAATACCTTCATCCAGGCCAAAACTTGCTTGCGGTTGAGGGGAAAAATGCGGGTGGAGCGGCCGGGCTGGTTGCCATGCTGGATTTTGGCAACAAGATGGTGGTCGCCACCGATCGTTCCTGGCTCTGCTCGGAAAGCGCCGCCTCCAATTGGAACTCCGACATAAGCCACGGTGCAGGGTGGAATCCGGTCAATGTTGAAGGGGTGCTCAACAGTGGTCCCTGGCAAGAAGGCTTGGTCGGGTGGCCGGGATACTCCTCCATTCCCTACTATCTGGCCCAGCTTCCAATCCGGCCGGTTCACGTTACCTTACTGAACGGCACGTCCGATTTTGAGAACCTTACCGATCTCACGGAAAAAAACGGCCGCCCGATCACCGTCCACCTAGGCTCATCAGGTACCGTTTCAAATCAGCCATCCATATTGCTCGATTTTGGAAAAGAGCTGGCCGGTGAAATCCAGATCGCATCCGATAGTTCCCAGCCAATACAGGTCATTCTCGCCACCGGTGAATCGGCGGGCGAAGCGCTGAACAGCCCCTGGCAAGGCCCGCTCAATTTGAAGGTTGCGCCCGGCAGCGTTGCCGATGGCCGCCACAGCGCCTTTCGATATGCCAAGGTGACCTTTGTAAGCGGCCCGCCCACGTTTAAAATCCGATTTATCCGCTGTAATATGATCTACTACCCGGTGCGGTATCAAGGCAGCTTCGATTGCTCGGACCCCTTGCTCACCCGCATCTGGTACGTTGGCGCTTATACCGCTCACCTCTGTATGCAAGATGACATCTGGGATGCACCAAAGCGCGACCGCGCGCGATGGATGGGCGACCTTCAGGTCTCCGGCGAAACGATCAACGATGCCTTCGGCGATCGCTTCTTGATGGAACAGACGATGGACCGGCTGCGCGCCGATGCTGGAAATCCGCCTCACAGCCACGTCAACGGGATACCCGGCTACTCATGCGCTTGGGTAGTCGGCATGACCGATTTTTATAAGCATACAGGTGACCTCAACTATATCCGCCGCCATCGCGAAGATCTCATCCAAATGATGAACTTCTTTAAAGCTGAGCTTGACAACCGAGGGCTTTTTGCCAATAAGAGAAAAGAATGGGATTTCTGCGACTGGTCACCAGGATTTAATGGTGGAGGCCCCCACTCGCTGGCCGCGACTCACTTCTATATGGTGAAGATGCTGCGTGACGGCGCCTGGTTGCTGGATCAAATCGGTGATAAGGCCGACGCTGAACGGTTCCATCTGTGGGCGGAGCAAGCCATCCAGGCCGCTCAACACTACCTGCTCAACCCAAGCACCGATACCTTTGGTGATCGTTGGCAGGACAATGCGATGGCCATCTACTCGGGAACCGCCACAGCAACTGAGAGGAAAGCGATATGGGAAGACGTTTTGTCCCATCTCTACCCGGTAAACGATATGATCACCCCTTATTACAACTATTACGATATCTGGGCGATGTCGGAAACGGGGCATACACAGCAGGCGCTCGATTTCATCCGTTGGTTCTGGGGTGGAATGATAAAAGAAGGAGCCACCACCTTTTGGGAAGGCTATGATCCGCGCTGGCCGAAGCAGCATTTTCATAGGTACCTGAAAGCGGACAACGGAATGGGCTATTTCGTCAGCTTAAGCCATGGCTGGTCTAGCGGTCCGACCAGCTTTTTATCGGAGCGAGTGCTGGGGCTTCAGCCGATCGGCGGCGGATTCAGCACCATGTTGATAAAACCGGAATTAGGCGGCTTAATCTGGGCGAAAGGCGGTGTTCCGACGCCGCATGGGATCTTGTACGCGAGCTACCGTGTTGTAAGCGGCCGGCTTAACGCATCGATTAGGCTGCCAGATCATGAGGTCGCCACCGTTTCTCTGCCGGGCCGTTATACCCATTTAAGAGTGAATGGGCGGAGCGTCGCCTCGCATATAGTCGGCGACCGATCTGAAATCGTATTAAAGCATGGCGGCCATTACACCATCGAGTAGGCGTGCGGAAACCGACTTCGCCGCCGATGGCTGGCAGGTACGATTACGGAGCGGGTTATGCGGCTGGTAGTGCAGCGGGTATTGCGTTCATCGGTTAAAGTGAATGGGATTTGTATCGGCTCCATCGAGTGCGGTATCATGGTGCTGGTTGGAGTCCACCAAGCGGATACCGAAGCGATCGCGGTGGGCATGGCGCGCAAGCTCGCTGAGCTCCGAATATTCGAGGACGAACAAGGCAAGATGAACCGCTCGGTGCGCGAAATTGGAGGCTCGGTGCTTGCAGTCTCAAATTTCACCCTGTACGGCGATTGCCGAAAGGGCCGGCGGCCCAGCTTCTCCGAAGCGGCAGGCGGTGACCGTGCAAAAGCGATCTATGAAGCCTTTGTATCGGCGCTGTCCAGGCTGGTTCCCACCCAAAGCGGTCGGTTCGGGGCCGAAATGCAGGTCGAGATTATCAATGACGGCCCGGTTACCTTACTTCTGGATAGCAAGATTGATTAAGAACGGCAATTCGCAAGTTGATCGGGTGAAGCCATCACTTGAGGGACTGAACGGTGACTTCGAAGGAAGAGAACAAGATATCGCTAGACCAGGTGATTGAGGCGGAGCTGGAGAACAAACCGGATCCGGAGCCGGAAGATCCGGAGACGACCGTCAAACTCGGCGACCAGTACATCGCCAACGGGCACGTCTCTCAAGCGATCCACCAATATCGCCGAGCGGTAAAAATGAAATCGGACGACCCGGATAACTGCACCCGGCTGGGTGATGCCTACCTCTACGCCGAAATGTCGCTGAAGGCGATGTCTCAATACCGTAAGGCGATCCGTATCAGTCCCAGAAAGGCGGAACCCCATTTCAGCCTGGCTGAGGTCTACATCCGTTACGGAAAATATCACGCGGCCATCATCGAGTATCGCAAAGCAATCGAGATGAACCCGAAAAACGCCTTTTATCACTATAAGCTGGGAAGCGCGCTGGCGGTATCCGGTTTGCTGGAGCAGGCGATCGCCGAACTGGAGGTTGCCCGCGACCTGAAGCCGGAAGACGGCTTCTATCACTTCTGGCTGGGCGATCTTTACACCAGGGCAGGACGCAGCCGGGAAGCTCTTCACGAGATGGAGGCGGCCACCCAATACTCCCCGTTGGACGATTACTATTCAGCGCGGCTGGGCATCATCTACCTCCAACTTGATTACCTGCCAGAATCTGCCCACTCTTTTCAACAGGCGGTGCGGCTTAACCCGGAAAACTCGGCCTACCATACGATACTGGGCGATATCTATCTCAAGCTGGGGCTTGAGCGCCAGGCATTGATCCACTACAGCCTGGCCGGTGAGCTCGATTCCTACGATTCGATCTGTCTTGAGCGAATCCGCAACGTCGGTGGACCGGTGTTAGTCGGTGAATAATCGCTCGACAAAGAGAATTTGTTACAATCAGCCATATTGCTGCTTGATACCCAATTCAATGGGATAATGGGTGTACTATTATGCAGATAATTGCAACCGAAAACGAAATCATTGAGGTGACCCGCACTATACTGGAGGCAATTCAAAACGGCGATTCTCAAAAGTACGCCGACCTCTGTGACCCCAGCTTGACCGCATTCGAGACCGATGTGGGACCGCATCGAATCGACGGTGTTGACTTTCATCGTGACACCATCAATGCAATGCATGCTTCGGCTGCACACCGAACCCTCGTCCATTACGAAATTCTTCACCCACTCGTCCATTTATTCAGTGATGGCGCTATAATCGTCTATACTCGCTTAATGACATATCAAACCAATGATAGAATTGAGTTTCAAGCCTGGAATGAGACCCGAGCCTACCGAAAATTGAAGGATGGATGGAAGATGATCCATTTCCACCGCTCATCGGCTGATTGAACGACCTGAGGAGAAAACAATTTCTGATGCAAACCATTCAAATAGCAATTGCGGACGATATGACCCTGTTTCGAGAGGGCCTGATCGCCCTATTATCGCCGGAAGAAGATTTTTCCATTCTTGGCGAGGCGGCGACCGGGCGTGAAGCGGTCGCTCTCTGTGTTAAGATGCACCCCCATGTCTTGTTGCTTGACTTGAAAATGCCCGAGATGGATGGGCTGGAAGTCATCTCCGAGCTACGGGCGGTTGCGGCCACAACCGCTATCCTGGCAATGGCGGACGAGGCGGAAGAGTACTGCCTGGTTCGCCGAGAGGGGAATATACTCTGCGGTGGCGCCCAAGATTGCCTCCAACTCTCTTTACGGCGCGGTGCCCGAGGTTGCATCCGCAAAACGGTCTCCCGGGACGACCTGGTGAAGGCGATCCGCGCGGTGGCGGCCGGCCATATCTGGACTGAAAACCAGACCGCATCCCGCTGGGTTCAACTTCTGGTAAACCCCTCCTATGAGATGGACAAATTCGGGGTGACCGACCGAGAGCGCGATGTCCTCATCGCGGTCGCCCAGGGATTGTCCAATAAGGAGATAGCCGCTCAACTCGTTCTTTCTCCGCAAACGGTGAAAAACCACATCAGCCATTTGCTGGAAAAGCTGGAGTTGGAGGACCGCACCCAGCTCGCCCTGTTTGCGGTGGAGCATGGCTTCGATATGGCGGCAAAGTAGAGCTTTGGAATTGGTTTTCAACCTGAGCTTGAAGCGGAAAGGCATTATGAAGGGCTTGGTAGCCGGTGGAGCCGACGCCCGGATTCGAACCGGGGACCTGCTCATTACGAGTGAGCTGCTCTACCACTGAGCCACGTCGGCTGATTATGAATGGGGTGGTGCCGAGGGTCAGAATCGAACTGACGACACGAGGATTTTCAGTCCTCTGCTCTACCGACTGAGCTACCTCGGCTTAAAACAGCGATCATTTGGTAGAATGAACCCTGATTGGATGGATAATTACGGAATTAACCGGCGATATTATAGCTGAAGAGGCGCGGACGAATCAAGCGCCGTTTAGACAGACTTTGGGGTGAAAAATGATCATCCTTGGACTTGATCCTGGAACCGCCATCACCGGTTACGCCATCATCGAGCAGGACGATGGAAATCTCACCGCCCTTCACTACGGCGTCACACAAACCAGCCCTGACCAACCCACTCCGCTGCGCCTGAAAATCATCTACGATCAAATCATTCAGCTTATTGATCGGTATAACCCCGATGTGCTGGTTACCGAGCGAATTCTGTTTTCTAAAAACGAGCGGACCGCGTTTCAAGTGGGACGAGCAATTGGAGTAGCACTGCTCGCGGCCGCCCAGCACAAGCTGGAGTGGCATGAGTTTACTCCGGCTGAGGTCAAGCTGGCGGTGGTGGGATTTGGCAACGCGGAAAAGCACCAGGTCCAGCTAATGGTGCAGCGGATTTTAAGCTTGAAATCGGTGCCCGAACCGGATGACGCAGCCGATGCGCTGGCAGTCTCGATATGCTTTGCCCACTCCAACAAACTGCGCGCACTTGGTGTCGGCCGATGATCGAGAATGGATGGGTTGGTGGGTGTCTTTGAGTTTTCACCGATATGGGAAGCGATCCTTTACGTGCTGTGCGCGATCACGATCGCCTGCCTGGCGGTTGTGGTATCACGGACAATCAGACGGTTAAATCGGCGAATCATTGAGTTTCAGGGGGATGAAACCCAAAACACTCCGCCCGCCAACCCCTATGCGGCTCTGGCCGAGCTTTTTGATGAGAGCAATCCACCTACCGCTCAATCCAACGGATCATCGAAGCGAAAGCACACTTAATACTACGGTACACCGTTCACCACGATAAGCTTTGGCTCCGTCATCTCCATCATCGCGTATTTTGGGCCTTCACGGGTGTTACCGCTCTCCTTCCAGCCGCCATAGGGCATCTGATCGGCCCGGAACGTAGGCGCTTCGTTGATTAAAACGCTCGCGAATTGAAGTCGGCCGGCCGCTGCGATCGCACGGTCCAACGAATTGGTATAGACACCGGCCTGCAACCCGTACTCGGTTGCGTTTGCCAGCTCCACCGCTTCGTCCACATGATCGAAGCGGCTTATCACGACCACCGGCCCGAAGATTTCGCGGTTGAAGACCTTCATCTCCGGCTTTACATTGGATAACACGGTCGGCTGCACGATCGTTTCTTGGGCGAGGCGCCCACCGGATAAGATCATAGCTCCATCCTTCTGAGCCTCATCAATCCACGACAACACGCGGTCGCACTCCCGTTTCGAGATTAGCGGGCCGACATCGGTACTTTCATCCATCGGATCCCCAACCACCAGGTCGCTCACCCGCTTTAGAAATTCCCGCTCGAACTCATCGGCCACACCGCGATGCACGATCGCCCGTTGAACCGAGATGCAGCTTTGACCGGAAAAAGAAAAACCATTCCGGGCGCAGGTGGATGCCGCCGCTTCAACATCGCCGTCATCGAATACCAGTACCGGAGAGGAGTTGCCCAACTCCAGCAGTACCTTTTTGCGTGGCGCCTGCTCGCGAATGCTCCAGCCAACCGCGCCGCTGCCGGTAAAGGTGATAAGGGCGATGTTCGGTTCATTCACCAGAGCCGCTCCCAGCGTCGGGCCATCGCCAACGAGCACATTGAGCCAGCCCGGTGGTAAGCCTGCTTCAAGGAATAGTTGCGCCAACTTGATGGCCGAGATCGGCGTGCGCTCGGCTGGCTTTAAGACCACCGCACAGCCGGCCGCAATCGCGGGAGCCAGCTTGTGACAGACCAGGTTGAGCGGAAAGTTGAATGGGGTGATCGCGCCCACCACTCCGATCGGCACCCGAACTGTAAAAGCCAGTTTGCCGGCGCCGGCCGGGGTGGCTCCCATTGGGATCACCTCGCCCGACATATTCCGCGCTTCGGAGGCAGCCACGGTTAAGGTGGAAACGGCTCGCTCCACCTCTCCACGCGCCGACTTGATCGGCTTGCCGGCTTCTAGAACCAGCGTTTTACTGAAATCCTCCGCCTTCTGCTTTAATAACTTCGCCACACTTTCCAGGATGTCAGCCCGCCGATAAGCGGGGATCGGCTCCTTCATCGCCCGCATCGCGGCGGAAGTTGCCTCCGTGACGTTTTCCGGCTTCGCTTCGGCGACGCTCCCGACCAAGGCTCCGTCGTAGGGAGACCTTACCTCCCACACCGCGCCGGTATCGCGCCATACGCCGTTGAGTAACATTCCGTACTCCATTTAAACTCCCTCCCGCTTCACCAGATCGCCAAGCGTCATGGCAAGGCAATCGTTTTCACGATAATCGATCGGCACCTCAACCATTGAAATGCCGGGTGTGGAAATCGCCTTTTGCAGAACCTCATAATGTGAGACCGCGTCAGTAACCCGAAACCCAGTAACACCAAACGCCTCCGCTAATTTGAGAAAGTCAGGGTTGTTGAATCGGGTGCCTGAAACCCGACCGATCTCTCGTTTTTGATGCCACTCGATAACGCCGTAAGCGGAATCGGTCCAAACAATCACCATAAATTGGAGACGTAGCCGTTTGGCCGTTTCCAATTCCTGAACGTTCATCAAAAACCCGCCGTCACCGCAGAGAGCAACGATCTTTTGCGAAGGCTTCAGCACCAGCCTCGCCGCAATTGCACCCGGCAGCGCGAATCCCATCGTAGCCAGTCCGTTCGAAACCAGCACCGTATTGGGTTCATAGGCGGGATAAAAACGGGATACCCATAGCTTGTGAGCGCCCACATCCGAAATGACCACATCATCGTCACTCAGCAGCTCTCGTAGGTCGTACAGCGCTTTTTGCGGCTTAACCGGCAATCCTTTATCGATCGCGTGAGCGGCGATGATGGACCGGCTCATCGCACCGAAATCAGGGGTTTGCCACTTCACCACGCCTGCACCGCACAGTTTTTCAAGCCGGCCTAATATGACCTCGATGTCTCCGATTAGCTCTACCTCCGGGCAGTAATGCGAATCGGTTTCGGCCGGTGCCGTATCCACACAAACCACACGAATTCGGCTGTCCGGATTCCAGGCTGCCGGCGACCACTCCACCAGGTCGTAGCCGATCGCGATAACGGTGTCAATCTCGCCTAGAAATCCGTGAGCGTAATCCCGGTCGCGCAGACCGGCGGTGAAAAGGTAGTTCGGGTGCCGCGCGTCCATCACTCCTTTTCCCATAAAGGTATGGATCACACTCAGGCCGGTCACTGCGGTGAATCGGCGTAATGCCCGATGCGCATGAGATCGAATAACACCGTTGCCTGCTAGTATGAGCGGCTTCTTCGCCTCCCGTATTATTTCGGACGCTCGTTGAAGGTCATCCTCTATCGGAGCCAAGATCGGATATTTCCTTACCGGTAGCGGGTGGCCGGCGATCGATTTTGTCATCACATCTTCCGGCAGCTCCAGATGGGTTGCGCCCGGCTTTTCAGCCTGAGCCAGCCGGAAAGCCTTCCGAACCGCTTCCGGTATCATCGAGGGCGACGTGATGCTGGCATTCCATTTGGTGAGGGGTTGCAACGCATCCACAATATCCACATACTGATGGCTCTCTTTATGCGCCCGATCCAGCGATGCCTGGCCGGTAAAAGCAACCAGTGGTGCGCGATCCAGCGTAGCGTCCGCAATGCCGGTGATCAGATTAGTGCCGCCCGGCCCCAAAGTGCCGAGGCATACTCCGGGCTTGCCGGTCAATCTTCCCACCATATCGGCCATAAAGGCGGCGCCTTGCTCATGGCGCACCGGAATAAATTGTATCTGCTCTGAGCGGTCTAGCGCATCGGAAAAGGCAAGGGTCTCCTCGCCTGGTATCCCAAAAACGAAGCGAGCCCCCTCATTCTCTAAGCAGTAAACCACCAGATCGGCTGCCTTTTGCTCCATTCAACTCCTCCACTATATATTCATATTTAATTTTACCGACATTGCACCCCTTTTGCCGACCCGATCGGGCAGGAAAATTGAAACCGCCGGCGTATTCCGCTCGTAGTACCTTTAAGAATGGGGGGAGTATAAATGTCAGGAAAAACAATCGGAACCTGGATAATTGTCGCAGTGGTGGCTCTCATTGCGATCAACGTGCTACGGTTCGTACTTCACTTCCTCACCGGTATGATATACCTCGCGTTTCATATTGCGATCATCGTTTTCGTGGTATGGTTGATCTACACGCTGATCGCTGGTAGAAGGACGACATAACGGCTCACCACCAATACACAGCAGTAGAAATCCAACCGAACCATGAAGTCACTTTGTGGTTGCGGACAGCACCCGAAAGGGAAATTTTGAGGAGGGATTCAGCAGTAGTAGCTGCCTTGCAGGGATTCCCACCATCACGGGTTGGGAATAGAGATTTACATTCAGTATTTCAATATCGACTGAAAGGATCGCTCGGCAGCGGATCGCTAAGCGGCTCGCGGTGCGGCTGTCTTGTCAGGCATAATCGAGGTGGCTCGCTCTTTAGCAATATCGGGTAAAGCTCCGATGTCATAAGGATAAACGGCCGCTCCCATTCGAACCTCTGGAATCACTCGGCTGAAGAGATGGCGGAACTGGTTTTGCCAGGTCATCACCACCTCCTCAATTCTTGGCTTAATGTGCTTCACTGAATCGCCGGTATAGGGCATAATAATTGCGATCTCCGCCTCATTCATTCGGCAGGTGATGTCGGCGCGCCGCACCGTTTTCCGAATCGATTTACCTAACGCGCTCAGTGCATCCTGCAATCCCAAGTTACCCACTCCGCTCGACAACTCCCGTAGATTCGCAACGCCGACATAGAGAACAGCCACCTCGTGCGTGCTTCTGCTCGCCCGCTGTAACTCTTCGCTCAGACGATACTCAAAGTACCTCGCGTTGTACAGGCCACTGCTCGGATCGGTCACCATCTCCAACGAAGATGATTCGGATCGCTTGCGTCTCGATTCTCGGAGTTCGGTTAGATGAGCCTCCTTGAGCGCTTCGTTGGCAAACATCTTCTTTAATTTGCGGGTGGAGATTCGCAATATGTGCGAAACGTAGTTGCATGAAATTCCAAGCTGCTTGGCGATATCGGTTTGGCTCATTTCACGGTAAAAATACTCGTAAATGACCCGCTGCTCCAGCTTTTTCAGCCGCTCCAACACCCCTTCCAGCACCACCTTTTCTTCCAGTGGAAGCTGAAAATTGACCACCGGCTCGGCCAGAGTCCGCTCGAGATCGGTGGCATTGGTATCATCATCCTCTTCACCGGATGCATCCAATGAGCCGACTTTAAAGACTTCGCGGGTAGTCAATATCTCTTCGACGCCTTCTTCCGTCATTCCCAGCAAGGCGGCGATCTCAGCGGTGGTCGGCGCGCGACCGAGTTGTTGAGTTAAGGCGTCAATGGTTCTGGTTATCCGCTGGTTAAGCTCCTGGAGCCAAGCGGGTTCCTTGATAATTTTCCCGCGATCCCTCAGATAGTGCTTGATCTGACCGATCACGAAATGAGTTGCGTAGGTGCTGAATTTTATTCCCCGCTCCGGATCAAAACCGTCAATTGCGGAAATCAGCCCAATATATCCTTCCTGGGCTAAATCTTCGATCGGCTCGGCGGATCCCGCAAACCGGTGAGCGATGCTTTCCACTAAGCCCACATACTGCTCAACCAGTAACGCTCTGATCTCGTTTCGGTGTGTCTTTTTGAATTGAACTAGGAGCTGGTTTACTTCACCATCCGTTAATTTGGAGGATTTTAGCTTCATCTTCTATGTAAATATGGCGTGAAGCTCGTGCCCATCTCGGCTTCCATACCTTTAACCTCATCCATGAGTTGACCTACTCCGTGGTCATACCATCATAATTATCGGAGAACGAATTCCTATCTGCAGGTAAAAAAGCGGTGAATTTATACATTGCATGGGCTGCTGATCGCACCTGTAATCCTGCTGTTGAAGGGGAAATGGTGAGAGCGGCGAGTGGGTTGATGGGTTCAGGCGCCGGTTCGGACGCCGTTTGCTACCGAATCAATCAGTGAGGAGAACAGCAAGCGACCATCGGCAGAGCCCATCAGCTTTTCGGTTGCGCGCTCGGGATGCGGCATCATTCCAAAAACGTTGAAGCGCTCATTTGCTATGCCGGCAATGTTATCCATTGAGCCGTTAGGATTGGAATCGAGGGTAGTACGGCCGTCCGTTTCACAGTACCGGAAGATAATCTGCCGATTCCGGTTTAATCGCTCGTAAGTCTCCTCATCGCAGACGTAGCAACCATCGCCGTGTGCAATCGGGATTCTCAATATTTGCCCGACCTGGCAGTGAACGGTTAGGGCGGTTTCAGCATTCTCAACCCGCAGATTCACATAGCGGCAAACGAACTTTAAGCCTGCATTCCGGACTAGCGCGCCGGGAAGCAGGCCCGCTTCACAAAGAACCTGAAATCCGTTGCAAATTCCAAGCACCAGCTTGCCTGAGTTTGCATATTTTTCAACCGAACGCATTACCGGGGCAAAGCGGGCGATGGCGCCGGTCCGTAGATAATCGCCATAAGAAAATCCGCCCGGCAGCACGATCAGGTCGACGCCTTTTAGGTCGGTTTCCTGGTACCAGATGTACTCCACCGGTTGCCTAAGGTTATCCCGAAACGCGTAGTAGGCGTCCTGGTCGCAATTAGAGCCGGGAAAAACGATCACGCCAACCTTCATCCGGTGAAACACTTCCCCACCTCTCACTCCGTCGTCGGCAAAACGAGTGGAGTGCCATTTCCATCCGAATCCCGATGTATCTCGAAGTGATAGTTCTCGATAACCGGATTAGCCAGCAAACGGTCGCACATCTCTTTTACCTGTCGTTCCAGGGCTTCGCCTTCAGCCAGCTCCATCCTCATATATTTACCGATGCGAACGCTGGTCACGTTTTCATAACCTAACGAGAGTAGCGCATTTTGCACCACCCTCCCTTGGGCGTCCAGCAGTGTCGGTTTTAAAGTCACGATGATGTCAGCGTAAGGCATTCATAACCGCTCCTGATTTTGATTTTGTGGCACTCCGGCTATTGATTGGGGCCATTGAAATAAGAAACTGAGATAGGGTTTCATGAATCATGAATCGGATCGGCTTTTAACGAGCGAACGGATAAGCCGCTCATTTATTAGTTTACCCGATAGACCGTTCACGCGCAAACGCTTATGGCGTGCGCTTGCTCCACCCACGATCTCGATGGACGATTTATTGATTTCCAGGCACCTCGATAGCAGCTCGATCATCGCTCGGTTAGCCTCACCATCAACCGGAGCAGCGGTTACCCGGACATAGAGCACACCCTCCCGAAAATCGCTGATGCGATTTTCGGCGGCACGAGGGGTTAGCCGCAGTTCGATGATGCCGCTCTCTTCAGCCGATTTCACGGACGCACCACCGCCAATAGATACAGAGTAACGATCGCGTTATTGATTGCGTGAAAGCTCATCGAAGCAAGCAGCGAACTTCGAACATGATAGAGCGCAGCCAACGCGCAGCCGATTAGAAATAGCGAGATGAACCCTAACGGCAGTTGCGGGTGAAGGCCGGCAAATATGGCAGATGAGATGATAATTGCCCAATACACGCCCATTCGCTGCCGTAATGAGCCGAAAAGACAACCGCGAAACATCAGCTCCTCCACAAACGGCGCTAAAACCGAAGCTTCCAGCAGCAAGGTCAGCGCAATCAAGGTGGATTGGTTGGCCATTAATTGTCCGATGAGAGGGTGAAGCGGTGTTGGGATGCCTCGCAACAGGTACTGGGCGATCGCTTGGGCGAGTAGTATGAATGGCATCAGCCCCCAGTAGAGCACCCCGGCGCAGAAAATATCTCCAAGTGGATGCCGGCTCGTCCACCCCAAATCGGCGAAGCGGAGTCCCATCGCTCTGCCCTTCGTTATAAAATAGGCCCCTGCCACCACTGGTACTAAAATTTCCAGGCTCACCGAGAGCAATACGTTCGCCCGCACCGAAGTCTGAAGATTCAACTTAAACGAGCGGCTGATGATGAACGGCAGCAAGGCACGCAACAGCGCAAAAATGCAGAGGTATAAGATAAAAGTATTGTACAACAAGCGTGACACTGCTGGACGCGATGCGACAGAACTGCGTTGCTGGACAACCCATCGCCAAAATCTGGAACGGGCTTCCGGCGGGCGCCTGATTTCGATGATAAACCAGATTAACACCCCAAATCCAACCGCACTCCCGCTGATAATCCCCAATAATCCAAACAGTGATAATCTCATAATTATCATACCATCCGTAACGGCGGCTTCATGCTCACTGGCAGCCTGTTGTTTGTCGCCGCTTTTTCGGTAGATGGTCTCCAATGCCAGGTGGGAATACCACCCCAAGCGCATCTCAGCCAGCAGGTGCGTTAATTCAGGAACCTGCGACAGCTTGATGTGGGGCTGATTGTAGACCGTTTGCCAGAAGTACATCTCTTGGGGAAGCGGCAGCTTTTGTCCGATACGGATGGCATGGGGAATCTCCCGAATGGCCGCCCGCCATTCCGGTTGATGCAGCGCATAGGAGATAATGATGAGGCGTCGGTAAGCCGGGACACCGTGGGTGAGATGCGCCGCATTTTGAAGGGAACGGATCGTATTGGCAGGCAGCTTTGAATCGCTGGCATTAGCGACGGTGCCGACGAAAGGGTATTCAGCCTGTAGGAAATAAGCGGTCTTCGCTGAGATGATGGCTCGTAATTGATCTTCAACCGACGCGTCGCCGGTCCGATGGCGCTGGTTGGATTCAATGAGATAAGACTGCACTGCCAGTAACAGCAGCAGAATGACCAACAGCACAAGCTGAGCGGGGGTTGGGGAACGCACGCTATCGGCTTGCTCAGGCGATTGCATGTTCTCCGCTTGGAGCGACCATGTCAGCCGGTAATTCTTTGCTAGTGGTTATGGCCGAATCGGACAACCCTGAGGTTATGGAATCGAGATGGGCTTGCAACAATGCACGAAACTCCCACCCAAATCGCTTTCGCTGCTCTTTGAGCTGATCGAGCTGCCGCTCATATTCCGCAACTCGGTCTTGAATCTCCTCCATGATATGGGTGGCTTGAGTCTGCGCCTCTCGAACGATCAGCTCCCCCTCCCGGCGCGCAGCATTCCTCACATCTTCAGCCGATTGTTGAGCGAGGACCAGCGCCTCCTTCATTGCGTTATCCACATCGCGATAGCCTTTTAGCTCCTTTTGCATCAAGGCGATCTGATCCTTCAAGCTGGCATTTTCTTCCAGCGCGGATTGGTAGTCATCCGCCAGCTCACGCAGGAAATCATCCACTGCGCTCATTGAATAGCCCCGCATCTTACGGGGGAATTTCCGGTTCAAAATATCAATTGGGGTGATCCGCACGACTCCGCTTCTCTCTTCTTGATTAATTAATAGAGTGAGAAGAATAACCTCTGCACAATCTCCAGCAGTACTATGGCAATCAACGGTGAAAAATCAATCCCTCCGGTACTCCAGGGATTGAGTATCCTACGAATCGGATTTACCAGCAGTCCTGCCGCTTCCTGTATCCCTCTCACAATCGGATGATAGGGGCGTATCCAACTCACCCTTGCAAAAAGGAGCCAGGAGATGATCACGTCGGCGATGATGATGTAGATATAAATATTTATTATTTGCGCGATTAGCCCAACCGGATTGAAAGGATTCACGATTTGTCCTTGCTGATGTACTTGCGATGGCCGATCGTCATCGGCGGCTGTTAATAAAAATACGGACCGAACTTGTCATCGTTGGTGCTAGAAATTTTCGAAACAAGTGGAAATACCATTTTTGCATTATCTCAGTGATATTATTTCACTATAAGGACACGTTGAATGGGGCTGGTTCTATTGTGTCATGGCTTGCGCGCCCCACCGATATCTGATTTATTTGCTGCTTGCCCCGTTTGTGGATTCCAGCTCCTTACGCACGCGGTCATAGTTCACCACCGCAGCCGCATCTCCCTTATAGTGTTTAGCTGAATATTTCCAGGCTTTCAGTGCACCCTTCAAGTCCCCGTTATGTTCCAGACTGTGCGCGTACATGTGCCACGTGAATGCGGGACAGGTAAACTTGACCGCTTTACCATACCACTCGGCCGCTTTATTGTAGTTTTTCTGGCGAAGGAAATAGTACTCACCCAACTCATCATACATATAATAATTATTCGGATTCGCTTTCAATCCCTGATGATAGATGGCGAGCGCCTCTTTATCTCGGTTCATGCTCCACAGCAGCCAACCGCAGTTGCTGTAGGCCTCAAGGTGATAGGGCTCGGCCGCAATAATCATTCGATAGAGATTGATTATGTGATTATACTCGCCTTCATGCCAGTGCAGGTCGGTGGCTTTGTCAAGGTCTTGAATGGTAGACCGAACTACCGCATTCACAACCGATTGGTCCAGATTGCTTGCCGAAGCTAAGCGCGGTGATACCAGAACTATAATTGCCAAAAACGCCCACGACCGGATTTTCATCGCACACCTCCGAAGAGTAGTTTAGCACTTCTATTACGGTGGGTCAATCCAACTTATCAATCTCATATCGGATTTTCAACGAAACTTCTCAAGGTGTGGAGTGAAAGTTTCGGCTCCTCAACGAAATTGCGCCACTGACACTCTACTGAAATTCTCGCATCATACCCAATTTCCTTTAACGTTTGAATGAGCGCCTGGTTGGGGTAGCGCCCGGTTCCCGGCGCAAGCCGGCCGCTATCGGCGGTATGGACGTGCAGCAAGCGATCGACCGCATTTTCAATATGAGATATCGGCTCCCCGTCACTCTCCATATGATAGAGATCGGCCAGCACCCCTACCCAGGGAGAGGATATCGGTTGAACCATCCTATACGCCTCGGAAACCGTATTGATGATGTTGGATTCCGCAAGCTGCAACGGCTCCAGCGCAAATTTAATCCGGTATTTCTCAGCGTACCGGCTGGATAAGGATAGAAAATCGCTGATCTGCTGCTCGCCTCGCGTACGAGACCATCCAGGCGGTAGGTTACGGGCGCCGGCGCTGCCAAAAACAATCACCTCCGCACCGGTTTGTGACGCCCTCCTGAACGCGGCGGCTAGATAACGACGTTGTAGCTCGAAATCGGTTTCCGGTCCGGTCACCTTCACATCGCCGGGCAGAAAGACGTTGTAGCTTTCGACCGGGATCGGCAGCGTGCTGATTTTCCTTAACGTTACCAATATCTCCGATTCCGGTTCCAATGGACGTAAGGTCGAGGAGAGTGGCAGCTCGATGTAATCGAAGCCCGCTTCCCTAATATCGCCTGCGTGTTCTATTCCCGCACACACTCCGAGACGCATCTCTTATCTGCCTTCACTTGAAATGAATTGAGCATTCAATAATAGCGGTCTAAAGGTTCAACCGCTTTTTAAGCAGCCGGTTAACCTCATGGGGATTGGCTCGTCCCTGCGATTCCTTCATCACCTGACCGATCAGATACCCGAACTTGTTCAACTTACCGTTTTGGATTGCAGCGACCACCTCCGTCTCCGCCTCAACCACCCCATCCACTATCGCGGCAAGGGCAGCTTCGTCGCTGATCTGCGTCAGCCCGTGCTGAGCCACCAGCTCGCCTGCTGATCGCCCGCTCTCGTACATCTCATCAAAAATCGTCTTTGCGATCTTTCCGCTGATCACACCGGATTTGATCATCTCAATCATCTCGCCCAACCGCTGAGGAGTGATCCGGTATTGATCAATCTCCTCATTATGAGCGTTTAATAAACGGGTCAAATCCCCCGTTATCCAGTTGGCAACCGACTTCGGGTCATCAGTCACACCGGGAACCGCTTCGAAATAGCCAGCTATCGCTCTGGTTTCCGTCAATAATTCGGCATCGTATTCCGAGAGGCCATATTGGCTCAGGAAGCGATTTCGCTTGGTATCCGGTAGCTCCGGCATGGTGCGGCGTATCGCTTCCAGCCAGTCATCCGTAATCAGCATCGGTGGAATGTCCGGCTCTGGAAAATAGCGGTACTCCTGCTCAAACTCCTTGAAGCGCATCGAGTAGGTGGCGCCTTGAACCTCATTCCAACCCCGCGTCTCTTGGATGATCTTTTCGCCGCGTTTCAAGAGGCCGGTTTGTCGCTCAACTTCATGCTCAACCCCTCGATATACCGCACGAAATGAGTTCAGATTCTTGATTTCCGTCTTAACGCCGAACTCACCGCTTCCCATTAACCGCACCGAAACATTTGGCTCGCACCGTAGACTGCCCTGTTCCATTTTTCCATCGCAGACACCCAAAAAGGTAAGGATCGAGCGGAGCTTAACTAAATAAGCGCGCGCCTCCTCCGCCGAGTGGATATCGGGCGGGAATTCGGTCACGATTTCCATCAAGGGCACACCGCTGCGGTTGAAATCCACCTCGCTCTCATCGCCCACCGAGTGGAGCAGCTTGCCGGTATCCTCCTCGAGATGAACCCGCCGAATGTGAACGCGAATCGTCCTTCCATTTGCCTCGATATCCAGCCACCCACGAATGCCGATCGGAAGGTCGTACTGGCTGATCTGATAGCCTTTGGGTAAATCGGGATAGAAGTAGTTTTTGCGGTCGAAACGTGTTTGACGGTTTATTTCACAATTCAGGGCCAATGCAGTGCGGATGACGTGCTCCACCGCCTGGCGATTGGGCACCGGCAGCGAGCCCGGAAGTCCCATACACACGGGGCAGCACCGCGTATTCGGATCGCCGCCGAATTGATTCGGGCACTTACAAAACATCTTGCTCTCGGTCAGCAATTCGGCATGGCACTCCATGCCGATCACCGGCTCATATTCAGGCATTCCTCACCTTCCGCCGATAGGAAAAGTCTGCCAAACGGCCCCATTCGGTTGGGCTAAGGTTAATCAAGGCGCGGCCTTTTAACGGTTTGGTTTGCGACCAGCTCGTACGCGCGGGCCACCCGCAAAACGGTCAGTTCATCGAACCGTTTACCCAGAATCTGCATCCCCACCGGTAACCCATCAATGAAGCCACATAAGATAGAAAGGCCGGGCAATCCAGCCATGT
>JAMCWF010000005.1 GCA_023481295.1 Armatimonadota bacterium
CATAATGAATTCATTGACGATATTGACCAAGCGACTGATAAGTTTGTCAAATATTTAAACGAAACTAAATTTCATTATTCCTTTTTAAATCTTAGTGCGGAGTCATAATGACTCTTCTATAAATACTAACTCGGCAAATAAATATCTCGAATTTGTCATTCCCGCGAAAGCGGGAATCCAGAAAGCGCTGGATGCCGGATCAAGTTCGGCATGACGGTATTTAATCGCCGGATTAATAATCTACGTAATTATTATCTTCTGACACATAATTAGCTTCTTCTAGTGTTAAGGACATGATGCTCTGAATAATAATGCCGATTAAAATGTACGTCATCGAATGATCTCGAACCCCTTTTTGGAGACTGTTGAAAAATACGGTAGCAACTCCTTGGTCGTCATTTCGGGCCGCAAGGTGGAACCCGGAATCCTGCCCATCAGCACCCCTGTCTGCCGTTGGGCAAGGGATTGGATTCCTGATTTCGCGGGGGTGACGAAGTAACGGGATCCTACGGCTTTTTCAACCACCTCTTATAAGACTGACGCCGAATCGAGGTAAGTTATTGATTTCCATCGTCACTGTGTCCCTTTTTATCACCTAAGTCGACCGCGAACTGAACCGGCGGAAAGTCGCCTAATCGGAATTCGTAATCGGCCGCCCGATTCGGTACTGGAAAGAGCAAGCCGCCGGCAACTGCAATCCGCCCGGCACCGTCATCGGCAAAAGTCTTTAACTTGAGGTAGTTGCTGAGCACCGGCGTCACGGTATCCAACACTTTTACCGGCACACCAATCGGCTTTAACCACTCGCTCCCGTTGTGTTGGCCGTCGGTACGCCGCAAGCCCGCGATCAGATGAAGCGGCAACTCCAGCTCCGAGCCCGCCAGATTATCTTCGATCAAGGTAAATTCCACTTTGAGCAGCGCCATACTGTCAGGTTTCCATTTAATATCACTCAGCTCAGCCGAGGTGACGATAAGTTCCGCCTGAGACGACGTTTTATCAATTCGCCCGATTATGCGGTCTCCAACCCGCTGCCGTAGGCCATCCTCCGTATTTTTCAGATAGCGATCCACCCAGGAGAGCGCTTGATTCATCTCGTCAACTCGGTGATTGGGCTCCTGCAGTCCATGCCCTTCTCGAGGATAGTGAATAAATCGGCAGGGAATCCCCCGCGCGTGCAACGACTGGTACATCTCCTTCGAGTTGCTGATGAAGGTGTTATTATCGCTTTCACCATGGATGATCAAAACCGGCGTTTGAATGCGATCCGCATAGGTGGCCGGCGATAGGCGCCGGTAGATATCCGGATCCTCCCAGTAAAAACGCTCCAGATAGTCGGTGTCCCATCGCCAATAGTCGGAATTGCTGAAATCGGTGAAGAGGCTGAAAATGCCGAACATCGAAACGGCGACCTTGAAACGATCGGACTGCGAGATGGCCCAGTTGGTCATATAGCCGCCGTAAGACCCGCCCATAATCGCGATGCGTTCGGGGTCAGCCAACCCTCGATCAACTAGGTAATCAATTCCGGCCATTACATCGCGAAAATCGCCGCCGCCTAGATCGCGCGCATTCGCCGTCGCAAAATCGTTGCCGTAGCCCTCGCTTCCCCGATAGTTCGGGCGAAAAACTAGATATCCCTCATCCGCCCATAGCGGATGCATGCAGTAGCTTCGCAGTGAATTGGTGGACCTACCTTTCGGCCCTCCATGAACCTGTACTACCAATGGACAGCGGTCTCCTTCCCGGTAATCTTGTGGAAAGGTAGCGATCCCCTCAATGGTCAGCCCGTCCTCCGATTGCCAGTTAATGAGCTCGTGCCTCGGTGGTGCGTGATTGTCTAAAAAGCTACGGTTTAAAGATGATAGAGGCTTGGCTTCCCCGTTCTTTAGGTTCAACCAAACTAATTCCGGCGGCTCCGAACCGGTTTCGCGCACCAGCGCCAGGCCGTCTAAGCCGACGGCGAGATCGGTCGTGTCGAATCCTTCCGGAGCGCGGCGTACGGCCGACCCGAGCTGGGGCTCAATTTGAATCACATTGGTGTTGACACCGGCTGCAGCCAGGATATAGATATTACCGTCGTATCTTGACCAGCACATGTGGAGGACGTCATTACCCAGCGCACAGCAGACGTTCCGAAACTCACCCGTTTCGACCGAGACCATAAAGGCGGTATCAGTGGAAAAATTGCAGTTGGGATCTGATATTGAAATGAAGGCGATCCACTGGCCGTTCGGTGACCAGCACGGCTGTATTTTACTTCCCGGCCGCTCCACCAGTTTTTTCGTCTCGCCGGTCTCCATATCCAGCAGCCATAAATCGAAACGGTGATAATCGCAGCCCTCACCGGTGTAATTGGTGATGAAAGCGACCCGCTTCCCATCAGGAGAAAGCACAAAGTAGGCGACTCCGTAATCCCCGGTATAGATATGTGTCGGTTCGTCACCTTCGATCGAGATGAGTTGAAGCTGCATCCTCAGCTTATCTTCGTTCTCAACCACCGGATCAATCTTACGCTCACGCCGATTTTCGGTGCGCAAATTTTCGACCGGTGTTGGCCGTGGTTGAGGAGAGAGGATCATTAGCCTCGATCCATCCGGCATCCAGTGGAAGCGCTTGACTCCTTCGCGCTCATGCGTCACCTGCCTCGCCTCTCCGCCGTCGAGCGGCAGTACCCACAACTGCTCCTTGGGATCGCCATCTTCGTCATCGGCCTCCTCGTCGCGATGATTTCCGGAGCGGGCTGAAAGAAATGCAAGTTTCCGACCATCCGGCGACCATCGCGGTGAGTGTTCCCCCTCCGGCGAAAAAGTGATTTGGCGGGAAGTACCGGCTTCAATATCGGCCAGCCACAGATGATCAACCCGCCTGCTCTCCTTAAAGTCTGCCTCGTTCACCGCGAATACGATCCGATTGCCATCCGGGTTGACCTCTGCGCTGTGCGGCGTCTTAATTCCGATCAAGGAGCGAGCGATTATCTTTTTCGCACCCCTCTTTTCCGCATGCACCGATTTACGACCGCCGGAATCCCCTCTTTTGGAGATCAACTGGTTTCCTCCTCATCAATTGACATAGGTAGCGGATATATTATACAGATTCGTTTACTTAATCTAGTGCTGTCCACAAACCGACTGCTTTCAGCGCCCGCCGCTGGGGTGAAGTGATGGCCAGCTCGTGAAATTGATCCGGTTGTGCCCATCTTATCCGGCTACAGCCAATCGGTACCGGATCCCCATCTCCAACAGCAGTTATTACATATAGTTGGATGCGGTGATGGGTTACTGTGTGGCTTATATTGGCCACGATCTCATGGGGCGTCAAATGCATACCGACTACCTCAATGCCGGCTCGTACCGCCGCCGCTAAAACTCCCTCACCGTCATGGCATACGACCCGCGGCATCTCCCACATACCCGCCCACCACCCGCCGTTAGGCCGCTGGCAGAGCAACAGATCGCCGTTTTCCCGCCGGATCATTGCGCTGACATGGGTCTGTTCAACAATTAAGCGCGATTCCAGTCGTTCAGGGTATTGGGCTGGATTCCCATTAATGTAGGCCCGGCAGCGGTCAGCAAGGGGGCATTCGCTGCACCGAGGACGAAGCGGCAAACAGATCGTTGCGCCTAAATCCATCATCGCCTGGTTGAAATCGCCAACCCGCCGTTCGGGCAAGATACGGTGTGCAATTTCCAGGATTTGATTTCGAACGCGGCCGGATTTACGGGGATTACCGGCGATTTGAAAGAGCCGCGCGACCACTCGGCTTACGTTTCCATCCACCGCCGGCACCCTCACACCAAAAGCGATTGAGGCGATCGCCCCCGCCGTATAGCAGCCGACTCCGGGCAGCCGTCTTAACAGCACTGGATCAGAGGGGATTTGGCCTTCGTACTGCTCCACCACCACTTGGGCCAACCGCCGGATGGCGCGTGCCCTGGAGTAGTACCCTAACCCCGCCCAAACAGAACAAACCTCCAACTCGCTTGCAACGGCCAAAGCTTCCAATGTTGGAAATCGGCTGAGGAAGCGGCGGTAATAAGGCTCGACGGCCGCAGCTTGCGTCTGCTGCAGCATAAACTCGGCAACCAGCGTGGCATATGAGCTGGGCGATGGTCTCCAGGAAAGTGGACGTGAATTACGGTCATACCACTGTAGCAGCGGCTGCCCGATATCCTTCGAGGTTAGATTGGTGTCATCCAAGTGAGTGGAAGTAGCTTTCAAACGGCCGTCTCATGCCAAATCAATTGGTTGCCAGAGTGCAACCTTTTTATCTATTTTATCGTCTAATTTCTTAGTGCTGACGGTATTTTTGCAACCCGCAGCGCTCACCAGACACTATAAGGACGGATCACGTCAAGGAGGTAACCCGGATGGCCGAGTCGGCGACGGTGGAACCAATCAGTGGCGTCGGGCAACGCTGGGAGTATCTGGTTGAGAGCATTCATGCTCGCCAATTGAACGTATTGCAGCAGGAGTTGACCCAACGGGGCGAGCAAGGTTGGGAGCTCGTCTGCATGCAAATACCGGTTGGAAATGAGTTTGAATGCATCTTCAAGCGGCCTGTATCGTCCACTTAATCTTCAAAAACACAACGTCTCAGAAATCAAACCGTGGCGCTATTGAGATGTTCGCTTGCAAAGCAGCATACCAATAGCGCCGTTTTACTCTCGTGCCGAAAACAATCCAACGTTTGAGTTCAGCGGCGCGCCGCTTTTTGGCGCGTCCGCTGGAACGATTTGTTGGGCGTCTTTGGATGTCTACCTCGTTTCTGCCCCAGAAAGAAACAGCGCTCCTTGCACCAGAGACTCATCTTTTGACTTTGCTTTCTTGGCGGGCTCTAATGCGCAGACTGTCTCATCAATAAAGAAATTGGCATGACTATCGTTCATCTCTCCCAATACTCGCTTCACGGTCTCAGAACTATGCCCATCAAGGAACCGAAATACCGATGGAGCAAGATATTCCTGATTCATCTCAAAGGTTAGCCACGTGCGCTTTAGAGCTTCGGCGGTAAATCCAGTGGTGTTTGATCCTCCAAAAATATCAAGAACGATATCGCCCTCGTCGGTCAGCAACTTGATAAAGAACGCTGGAAGTTCTGAAGGGAATCGCGCCGGATGGCGTTCAAGTCCTAGTTCCTTGCAGAGTCGGAGATAACTTGAGTTGCTGTCGGTGTTCGGTATAGAAAGAAGGTTGGAAGGAATGGCCCCTCCATTATCTTTGCCAAACCCAGCACTTATGTCATGACCTGAAGGGCGTTTTTTTGGCGTGTAGAAGCTCTCAGGATCCTCAATCAACTTTTTCATCCGATCTGAATATGGCGCCAGCACTTTTCGAACGTCGGCTTTCGGAAAATCAGTCTTACTAAACCACCACACAGTGTTAACGGAATCCTTTGCTCGTATTTTTCGCTTGTTTACCCATTCAATTGGTGACGGTAACTTTGCCGGATTGAACCAGTAGAAATCTTCGGCAAGATGAAACCCAATTTCGTCGCAAAATGCCAAGAGTACGCGGAAGTTATATAGAGAACGGGATGGCATACCTAAGCGATATGCTCCCCCTAAATCGAGAACAAAGCTTCCGCTTTCCTTGAGTACGCGGAAGACCTCTTGGCCAAATGGTTTTATCCATTGAACGTACTCTGTTTCCTCGACGTTGCCATAGCTCTTTTGCCGCCGAAGCGCGAACGGTGGCGAAGTCATGACCAGATCAATGCTATTGTCGGGCAATTCCGCGAGAAGATTAAGAGAATCTCCAACATAAGCCTGGCCTTTAGCGGTGCGGTAAAGCGGTTTGCTCTTCATATCAGTATTCTCTAAGGTCGTTTACCCAGCTCGACACGATCTGCCACAACACACTTGCAGCAAAATAGACTTGCGGGTCTGCCTTGCAGATAGCTTCAACATCGGCCTGAACGAAGTTATCTTTCCCATAGCCGACGATATAACTCAGCCACTTTCTTAGGTTCTCATCAGCCCCGGTAACGATCTCTGATGGATCGAATTGGCCAATTCTAGCAAGTACCCATGATAGGCCATCGCGCTTGGTAGGGTCACCGTTCTTCAGAAGATCAATCAGGTGAGGAATTTGTGGCTCTGCAATCCGCAAAAGCGCACGCGCAGCCTCGACCTTGATCTCTAATGGGCTTGAGTTGAACATATCAACAAGTGCTGTTGCTGATGTGGCAGAAGCGAATTGACCAAGTGCCCATGCTGCACCAGCACGCAGCTCGTCGTCTCGTTGGGTATCTCGCAAGACTTCGATCAGCAGCTGTTCGCTCCGGCTCTTGGGTATTTCGGATGTGACAATGACTGTTTCAAGCTGCGTTTCAAGGGGAATCGTCATGACCGGACTACGTAGCTTGTTTTCTATGAACTCCCAGCCGTTTGGGTCGTCATATGCGGCAAGTGCAGCCGCTGCCTCCAGTTGGACGTAAATATCCTCATCAACATCACGCATCCTGGATTCGAGCACTGGCTTGGCGGTGGTGTAACCTCTGTACCGTAACGCTTTGGCAGCAGCATACCGTTCGCTCAGGTTGACGCTTGCAAGTTTGTCTATGAAATATGCCTCACTGACCGAAGTGGGGCATTGAATCACGGTGCTGACCGGCACGACCGCCGCAACGATCTGATTGGTCTCAACAATTTCACCAACGTTGACCTGTGGTAGCAAGGTTATCTTGCCTTTGTTCCGGCTCAATTGGATTGATTGTTTCCGTGTCTCCGTGATAGGGGTAAGGCTGATCCTACCGGGTTCTATTGCCGTAACAACTGATTGCAGGTTGGCGGCAGCACACGTCCACATCACCCGTATTTCTGATCCTTCCTCAACCCCTTTTGGCTGAGTGATGGATACCTGTCCTACAGTAAATGCCCTCCGCATGTCTCTCACGCTGACGAAGTGGACAGGTGAGACTTGCTTAAGGTCTATCGGGGAATCGTCGTTTTGCTCGAAGACAACGATTGAAACAAGGTCGTCATCACGCATACCCGCATCCCAAGCCCGCTTCGGGTCATTGAGAGAATGGGACATTGATATTTCAAGCTTTGTCTTTCCTCGGGATTCAAATCGCATTCCCGTGTTCAAACAGAGAACGTCAGGAACCCGTACACGTTTGATTTTTATCTTTTTCCATATCTTGAAACCTGTTGAGCCACGTTCAAGCTCAATGGGGTTGAATCCCATCGCTTTTAGTCGATTAATTGTCGCATTTGTGCCTGCTGCTCCAACCGCGAGCTTTCGTAGGAAACTATCGTCACTTTTGAAGTTATTTGCCACTGCACCACCATAAGGAATTTATTGGATAAATCAGTGTAGCTACATGTGCCATCTTGACGCCCAACCATTAATTGATTTGCTGGCCCGGCTCCAACACGATGATTTCCAAATCGTGGAGATGGGACGTCAATTTCTTTAACTGCTCTACCGTGCCGGTAAGCAGCGGAAATGTACCGTAATGCATGGGAATGACGCAGGGTGCCTTTAACAATTCAATCGCCTTGGCCGCCTCGAGCGGTCCCATCGTGAAGTGATCACCGATCGGCAGCAGCGCAACATCGGGGTGGTACAGCTCACCGATTAAGGCCATCTCACTGAATACGGCAGTATCCCCTGCGTGGTAGATGGCCATCTCGTTGTTGAATCGCACCACGTAGCCGGCCGCCTCGCCGCCGTATAGGATTTGCTCCCCATCGGAGATACCGCAGGAGTGCAGGGCGTGGGTCATCGTCACCGATACATCATCCACCTTCTGGGTGCCGCCCTTATTCATGGGTAACAGGTTGCCGACGCCCTTTTTGCCCAACCATGAGATGGTCTCGACCATCCCCACCACCTTTGCATTGGTCTCTTTAGCCAACGAAACAGCATCCCCGATATGATCAAAGTGGGCGTGCGTGATCAGCATTGCGTCGAGCCGGCTCAGCTTTTTGAGACTGGCGGGGCAAGCCGGATTGCTGGCGACCCAAGGGTCAATCAGTATCCGCATCCCAGCCGGCTCCTCAAGCAGAAAAGTGGCGTGCCCCAACCAGGTTATTGAAATTCCATTCAGTTGCATGACGATCCCTCCATCAAGCGTCGCAGATTTTCAATGATACGATTCATAGAGAATTCGAGCTAACGAGTTTCAACCGATGAAGCGATACCCTCTTGCGCCTTGACCATCTCCCAGAGCTCATCGAGCTTTTCGGGTCCCAAATCGCTGAGGTTTATGCCCCGCTCCTGCGCATCATTCTCCATGCCTCGGAACCGGCGCTCAAATCGTCCGACCATCGTCCGCAGGGCATCCTCCGGATCAATCCGGCTCCATCGCGCTAAATTTACTATCGTAAACAAGAGGTCTCCCACCTCCCACTCCACCGCTTCATGATTATCGTTTATAATCGCCTCTTTCAGCTCCGCTACCTCTTCATCCAGCTTCACCAGCACCGAATCGCGATCCGGCCAATCAAATCCGACCCGCGCCGCCTTCTTTGAGATTTCCAGCGCTTTCATCAGCGCAGGAAGGTCTTTCGGTACACCATCCAGCGCAGAAGGTCGCCAGTTCTCGCCCTTTTCCGCTCTCTTAATCTGCTCCCAGTTTCGAAGCACGTGCTCCGCGCTCTCCACCTTGACATCGCCGAACACGTGCGGATGGCGGTTTAACAATTTGACCGTGATGGCCTCGATCACATCGTCTATGTCGAAGTAGCCTTCCTCACTCGCAAGCTGAGCTTGAAATATGGGCTGCAACAGCAGATCGCCCAGCTCTTCACAAAGGCTCTCCATCTCGATCCGGTCAATCGCCTCGATGACTTCATAAGCCTCTTCAATCAGATAGCGCCGCAGGGTTTGGTGGGTCTGCTGCCGATCCCAGGGACAACCGCCTTCCCCGCGCAGCCGCGCCATGATCTCTACCAGGTCGGCAAAGCTTGGCCTTCTCCTCTCTAACGGAACCGGCGGCAGATAAAGGCTGGTTAGATAGTTGAAGTTTCGGCGATCGAGCTGGAATAGGGGGATTTTTTCAATTCGCTGTTGTCCCTCCACTCCAGCCGCATCCACAACCGTAATTTCCCAATCATCCGGGTATATCTGTTGAAGGGTGAGCTTCACCTCCGAGGCACTGCTCTGATCCGGTACCTGGAAGATGACGGCCGGCAGCGCTGGGTTCAGATTCGTTCGTTTGAGGGACAGCCCATCCAACAATTGGACGCCATCCCCCACCGATAGATTCAACGCGGCGCATACGGCCTCAAAGAAGCTGGGTGATGCGACCACTTTCATCTCAATGCCCTGGGTATTTGCCATCTCGATGATCAACTCCACCGATTTCTCGGCCACCAGTGGATGGCCAGGCACGGCATAAACGACATCGCCACCAGTTGCTTCGGTGAGTACCCTATCGGCGATGCTCCGGTAGAGCGATTCGTAGTCCAGCGCATCATCATAAAGGTAGTCCAGATCGGCAAATTCAATGCCCTGTTCGCGAATCCAATCAACGACTGGGTGTCTGGAGGTTCGCAAGATCACTTTGCGGGCACTTTGCAATGAATTTAGGGCAGCCGAACTGATATCGTTACGGCCGCCCGGCCCCAAGCCAACGATCAGGATCATTTCGCCTCTAAAACTGAAGGGGTTATGGTGCTGCCGCCGGTTGTGGTTGCAGCAGGTTCTGATATTTTTTTAGATATATCTCGATCTTAGATTGCTTTCTGAAATCGCTCAGCATTGTGCTCTCCCGCTGCGCCAGGTTCGGCACCTTCTGCGAGAGAAGTGTATGCTCGATCTCCACCTGCACGTCGGAAAGCGGTTGTAGCATCGCTGGAATTTCGTCCACCAATTGAGCGATCACATAAACCGTAACGGGATGACTGCCGGTCGGACCGCTCGCATTCGCGACCAGCTTAATCGGATTTGTATATTGCCCCGGCTTTAATTTTTGAACCGCATTATAGAGCGGTGGAGGCATGGTTGCTTGAGTTTGCAATCCGATATCTCCGTTTTTAGAGCGCGAAGCTGGATCATCCGAAAGCTGCATCGCCACGCTCTGAAAAGCGACACCCGATTTCAGTGATGCCAGCGCCTCTTTGACTTTTGATGGATCCGCCATTTCAATGGCTCGCAAATGATATGTTTCCGGCATCGTAAACCCGGCTTTATTCTGCTGATAATACTGTTGAATTTCTTGGGGCGTCACCGTTATACCTTGCGTTGCGATGTTGAGCAGCGAGCGGCTGAAGGTGACCAACCTATTGAGCTCAGCATTGGTGGTTCCAGGAAACAGTCCCGATTGGTTCGGAAATTTACGGGCGAATGCCATCTCGGCGCTGATCTGCTGAGGAGTGGGCGTGACCTTATCTTTTTTTGCCAACTGAACCGCCAACTCGTAGTTAATGAGGTCGCTCAAAGCAACCTGGCCGGCCGTTAACAAATGGCCTTGTTGAGCGACTATGTCCAAATCGCGGACATTGACATCCTGGCACTGCTGATCGAACTCTTTAGCCGTAATGGCATGGCCGTTCACGCGAGCAACAACCTCTTCCCGTTTGCATCCAACCAGAGTCACGGTTGCAGCCAACAGCCCAATCACCACCATCTGTTTGGGTCGGCGAATTTTAATTAATTTCAATAAGATCAATCCCCTTCTTTATTTACTTGAAGCTCTTTTTCCCGCATACCGATAACTACCTCGACCTCTCCCTCCGATAACCCGATTTGCCTGGCAATGACAGCGGCCGGGATTCCGCCATCGGCTAAGGTGAAAATTTTTTGTTGGATGTCCTCATCCTTTGATTCAAATACGTCATTGCCGTTCCTACCGGTGTCCGAAATGCGCCTTTCAATTTCATCCAGCGCCGTTCGAAGCTGCGCCTCTCTCTTCTCATTCTCAATCCAGCCCTTTTCGCTCTCATCCTTCATCTGCCGAGGTAGATCTTCGACTGCCGCTTGAATTGATCGCAATTCGGCCATCATCGCGTTCAGCTCCGATTTGGCTTGTTGAAAAAGGACCCAGCCACCAATCAGTAGTAATGTGTTAGCGGCCAGTACAATTAAACCCCAATTCATCCTCTTCCTCTACCGGCGGCGCCATCCGAAACCGACCGAATCAAGCCTGAATGTCCACGTGTGGAACCGGTGCTTCTTTTTCTTCGTCTTGGGATTCATCATCTTCATCCTCGTTGGGTTGAGCGGCCTTTTTATACTCCTCACTGACCTCAACTCTATCCACCGCTACCTTATCGTCGCCATTCTCGGTTTGCTTCTTGCCATTATATGGCGTATCGGGGCGCTGTTCTTCATCGTCTCGAACGTCGGAGTCCCGCTCCACCTTTCTTAACGTGTCGGGCGGGGTGGGTACTGGAGCCTGAATGCGATCCGTCGGTCCGATTCCCATCTCTTCATTCCTTTACCGTGCCGGAGCTGATTCACGCTTCTCTTCGTTTCAAACAGTGGAAGAGACAACCATCGGTTTCATTGAAACCATAACCATTGAATAACGGTAATGAAAGAAACGGTTGCATTTTAACGTTTTTCCATCTTCGTGCTATTTTATCACAAAAATGCCATTTCAACACTTTAATTCCACGCTTCCTTGGTCTATAATGTGTTATTCACCGTTCGCTTCAAGTTCAAAACGATGATGGTGACCATCGGATAAAACCCGGCGACTGAGCAGCTCGGTTTATCGCTGCCTATTAAAGAAAGGAGAAACGAACCGATGCGTAAGCTGTTTTTTGTTGTGGCCATTGGTCTAACCATGCTCGGAGTGACCGCTATATTTGCCCTCGCATCCCCCATACAACCACCGCACGCTCAACCGATAGCGCTCCATTTCCAGCCGATACCCGATTCGAATCAATTGGCTAGGGCAACCATTTCACCCACCTCCACGCTTCCCATACTGGTTGCCCTGGATCAAACCTCGCCAAGCGGCGGTCAAACCAGCGAAAATGCGAAGCCAAGCTGGTCCCTCTCCTGGACCGAGCCGATTTCGGCGGCCATCAGCCGCATTGCGGTGGGCAATACGGTAGCCGATGGACTGCCCCGGATCGTCGCTCTCGGTGCGGATAAAACAACCTTGAGCATCTGGAAATGGGATGGAAGCGCCTTCACTCAGGAGGCCACTGTCAACGGCGGCTCCCATGCGGATCAATACGTGGTGGGCAACTTCACGCCCAACAAACCGGCCGAAATCGTGGTGCCGGGACGTTATTTTTACTGGAACGGCAAGAAATACACCGGCTTCACCGACAACGATCTTACCTCAATCACTGGGCTCGCTCGATTCTCCGATGGAACCGAAAACTTCTTTTATTTCGATGGATCCAGCACTCCAGCAACCTTCTCGATTGACCTCAAGTCGGGCAAAAACTGGCTCACTTACGGCCGCATGATGTCGCAGCCACTCCCTACCGGTAGTGATTACCGATTACTGATCACCCATGGCTCGCCCGAAATGTTGCAAAACTTCGCGCCGGTGCAGATGGCTCAAGCCGGAGTTCTGGGATACATTGATCCGAAAAACGACGGCAACCTTTATGGATTCGGCGGCTGGATGAGCACGGAAGGCCCTAATGCGGGAAACTTTTTAGTGGTTACCGATGCCTCTATGTTCGGCCCGATGGGAATGAACCCCAGCGCACCGATCTACTGGCGCAGTCCCAAACTGGACGGCAAGCTGCTGGATATCGCACCTTGCCTGGATCCAAAGGACGGCAAGACCAAAGGTTTTCTCGTTTTATTGGCCACCGGCGCTAATGGCGATAGCCGCACCGTTCAGTTCTATAAACTTGATTAGCCGCTAACCTGGTTGACCAATCCGATCTATTGAAAGGTGCAGTCGATGTAAAGGCTGCACCTTTTTTCTTCCTGATGATGCTTCCCCATACACTGTAACAGTTCAGTTTTACGGGAATTTTGGGAGTTCGGAAATAATCACCCCCATCCTCTCCTTCCTCCATCAAGGGGAAAGAACCCCTATGCGGAGTATTTTGGCTCCCTCCCCCCTCCGCGGGGGAGGGTCAGGGTGGGGGGGGCAATATAATCAAGAATCATTCCCACAAGACTGAACTCTTACCATACACCACAACCGCATGCGACCACCCATAAATATGCTATGCTAAATATTAATGTCTCCCTCGAAATGGAACCAATGTCGAAATGCCCAATCGGTCCGCCAATCGCTTAATTAACGAGACCAGCCCCTATCTGCAACAACACGCCTATAACCCGGTTGATTGGTATCCTTGGGGCGAAGAGGCGCTGCAGCGCGCCAAACATAATAATAAGCCCATCCTGCTCTCCATCGGTTACTCGGCTTGCCACTGGTGCCATGTGATGGAGCGGGAATCGTTTGAGGATGAAAATACCGCTCAGCTTATGAACGAGCATTTCGTCTGCATCAAGGTGGATCGAGAAGAGCGCCCTGACCTGGATGCGGTCTATATGGCGGCCGTTCAGATGATGACCGGTCGCGGCGGCTGGCCGATGACCGTCTTTTTGACGCCGGAGCGGATACCGTTTTACGGGGGCACCTATTTCCCGCCGGAAGATCGTTACGGCATGCCTGGCTTCCGTCGAGTTTTGGTCGCGGTTTCGGAGGCATATCAGCAACGTCGCGATGAGGTTGAACAGCAAGGCAAAGCAATTGCTGGTGAGATAAATCAGCATACGGCAAACCGTTTGATACCAGGATTGGTTACCCATGAGATGCTGGATGAAGCATTTCAAGAGCTTTCGACCAAATTAGACGCGCGCGAGGGCGGTTTCGGCGGCGCCCCGAAGTTCCCACAACCGATGATTCTTGAGTTCCTCCTTCGCTACACTCATAGAACCGGCCGGCCTGTCCCGATGGAGATGGCGGAGCTTACGCTGAGTAAAATGGCTTACGGCGGCATTTACGATCAAGTGGGCGGCGGCTTCCACCGCTACTCGGTGGATGACCGCTGGCTGGTACCCCACTTTGAAAAGATGCTCTACGATAACGCCCAAATGTCGTCACTTTACCTTCATGCCTATTTAATGACCAAGAAGCCCATCTACCGGCGTATCACCGCCGAAACGCTCGACTATCTATTGCGTGAAATGCAGCATCCGGAGGGCGGGTTTTGCTGCAGCCAGGACGCCGACTCAAATGGAGAAGAGGGGGTTTACTTCCTTTGGACCGCAGATGAAATTGAAGCGGTCTTGGAGGATAACGCGTCTGACATTTGCCGGAATTTCGACGTTTCCGAGAGTGGAAACTTTGAAGGAAGGTGTATTCTTCACTGGACCGGTGATGAGAAGAAATCAGAAGAATCGGAGGCGAACGGATTTTACTCCGAGGAGCGGAGTAAATTGGCGCAAGCTCGCGAGCGCCGCGTCATGCCGAATCGTGATGACAAGGTGCTGGCAAGCTGGAACGGCCTGGTCATCTCGACATTGGCCGAGGCCGGCGCCGCCTTAAACCGCTCCGACTACCTTGAGGCTGCAACCACCGCTGCGCATCGTCTGCTACGAGCAATGACGAGCTCAGCGGAAGGCGACTACCCACACCTTCCGCATGTCATATCCAACTACGAGCGCCGCGATGTAAATCTCAAGGCGCCTGCCGGTTTTTTAGAGGATTACGCTTTCGTCTCCGACGGCCTTCTGAGCTTGTTTGAAGCGACCGGCGAACCACAGTGGCTGAACGGCGCAGTCCAGCTTGTGAAAACGATGAACACGTCTTACGCTGATCCAAACGGTGGTTACTTTAACACCGCCGATAGTGCCGAGACATTGATTAGCCGCCCCAAAGAGTTGATGGACAACGCGATCCCTGCCGGTAACTCGGCGGCTTGCGAGGTACTGCTGCGCCTATCGGCATTGACTGGAGATCGTTCGCTTGAAAACATTGCGGCAACTTATTTGCGATCGCTGCGAGCGGCGATGGCACGATATCCTTCCGCGTTTGGGCGCCTTCTCTGTGCTGCCGACCGATTTATCGGTCCCCTTCAGGAGTTGGTGATTGTGGGACGCCGGGAGTGGCACTCCACCAGAGCCTTGCTTCAGACCGCCCGTTCTCAATATCAGCCAAATTTAACAACGGTTTACTGGGATAAGGTGGCACATCTCGACCTGCCGCTATTGGAGGGGCGGGATGGCGACGAAAACGAAGCCGTCGCCTACCTTTGTGAGGGCGGCCTCTGTCGTAAGCCAACCGAAACGCCTGAGGAGCTGACGGAGCAGCTTTCCAACACCCTTTGAATAGAGGGATCCAGCCCCCTTAGTAGGTAACTCCAGCCGACCTTTCGGGTGGAGTTAGGAAGGGTCGCCTGACATCTCCGCAATGGTTACAGCCCGTCTTCAATCCTGAATTCCTTCCCCCGCTACCTTGTTGCGCTGCATCATCGGCGATGCTTTTTCAAATAGCAGAAATAGGGGAATCATAAAAAGAAAGACGAGAAACATGATGTGAAAGAGATCGCTATAAGAGAGAAGGGCCGACTGGGTTTGGACCGAAAGGTCCACCAATTTGTAGGCTTGCTGTGTGGCGGTTGCGGCCGCAAAGCCGGGATGAGGATAGATGGAGATCGCCGACATCCCTAGTGTGGATGATGGTAGAGGCGCTCCATGTCGAAACAGATAGTTACTCAGACCTCCAACGCGGGCGAACAGCTCCGGATTTTGCAGGGAAGTATGACTGACCAAAACGGAACGATGAAAAGCCTCCCGCTGCGTCAGGATTGTGGTCAGTATGGCAATGCCGAAGCTGCCACCTAACTGGCGCGCCAACTGATAGATGCCGGAACCGTGCGAGATATCACTTGGCGGCAATCCGATCAGTGCGGCCAGCGTTACCGGGATAGCTAGAAAAGCCAGCGACACGCCACGTAAGGCTAATGGAATTAGAAGCTGACTGGGCCCGGTGTTCGGCGCCAAGTTGGAAAACAATAACATCGTCACCATCAGCATAAAGGATCCAAAAATGGCCAGCACCCTTGGTGGGTACCGGGTAAGCAACATCCCGACGAAAGGCATACTGACGGCGGTTGCGATCCCACTGGGAATTAACGCCAAACCGGTGTTGGTTGCGTTGTAGTTCTGCACGTTCTGGAGGAAGAGGGGGAGTGCGAAGGTGCTCCCATACAGTCCAAAACCAATTGCCAGCCCGGCCACTAGTCCAACCGTCAAGCCGCGGTGTTTCAATATCTTAAGTTGAACGGCAGGTGCCGAGGTTATTATCTCTCGAATGACAAATATAATCAGCGCGATGATTGAGGCAACGGTCAGCCAGATAATCAGTTGAGATTCAAACCAATCCAAGCGTTCGCCGCGCTCTAAAACGGTTTGCAGAGATCCCATTGAGATGGCCAGGAAGATGATGCCGAACCAATCCGCGCCGGTTTTTGGGCGTTTTTGGTATGGGGAATTTCGAACAAAGAGCCAGGTAAGTATGATAGCAGCGGCTCCAACCGGCAGATTGATAAAAAATATCCAGCGCCAGCTAAAGTTATCGGTGATCCAGCCGCCTAACGTAGGACCCAATGTCGTGGCGATCACCACCCCGGAGGTTCGGATCGCCTGGATCATCGGGATCTGTTGGGGAGGGGATATCTCAAGCAACGCAGCTTGGCTGGTAGTCATCAGCGCAGCGCCGCCTCCACCCTGTATGATTCGAAAGAAGACCAACTCGTATAGAGTGTGGGCGTTCCCACAGAAAAAACTGGCGATGGTGAAAATCAGCATCGAGCCGGCGAGGTAGCGCTTACGCCCGAAATAGGCGGATAACCAACCGGTTAACGGCAGCATTATAGCCATGGAGGCGATGTAACCGGTTGCAACCCATCCGATTTCATCAATCGTGGCGCCTAGGGTGCCCATCATGCTCGGTATCGCGACATTAACGATGCTGGTGTCCAGCACCTGCATCATAACGGCCACGCTCAACGCCAGCAGCGCAAGAACGCGTTCAGCAGTTGTGTAGTTGAGATAATCTGGACGAATGGTGTTACCTTCATCCGGACTATTGGGTTCTTCGTTACGCATGTTATGATCTTATCGCAATGCGTTATTCTATCATTCCCGACCTCATTTTGGCGGGATGACCCTTCTTGAACAGCAGCAACAGTGGCATCGCAAACAGAGAGATCATCGCCATAACCCAGAACGCATCGGCAAATGATAGCACCGCCGCCTGCTGTTGAACCAGGTGGTCTAAAATCAGGTAAGCCTGCTGAGGCGCTGTATGCGAAACACCGCTGCCGGTATGGGGATAGATGTAGCCATAAAATGCGGCAAGTGGATTGCTGCCGGTTAGCGGCATCGGAGCCCCACCGGCAAAGTAGAGATGCTGGGCGATACCGCCAAATCGAGTGAAAAAGTTTGAGCTCTGAGGGTTGATATAGCTGACCAGCACCGCGCGATGGTAGGCTTCGCGCCGATCCAAAAGCGTGGCGAGAAAGGCGATCCCCATGCTGCCGCCCAGCTGGCGCGCCAGGTTAAAGAGTCCGGTGCCGGACGCGATCTGCTGTTCTGGCAAATCCAGCAATGAAGCGATGACGAGCGGCGTATAAAGAAATCCCATCGATGCTCCCCGCACAATGAGCGCCCATAGCATCTGTGATGGACCGGTCAAAGGAGTAATTGCGGCCAGCATCAACATGGCGACAACCACGCCAAACGCGCCGATCAGCGCTAGATTACGAGGCGCAAAGCGGCCGAGCAGCTTGCCTACGATGGGGAGTGCGATGGCGGTCGCCAAGCCACCTGGGAATAATATCAACCCGGTCTCTTCCGCGCTAAATCCCTGTATAGTTTGTAGGAATACGGGAAGAATAAAAACGGCCCCGTAGAGTCCGAAGCCTAATACGAGGGCATAGAGCGATCCAGCCGCCAATCCTCTATCTTGCAGCACATTTAAATGAACCGCCGGATGTTCCACCCTCAGCTCCCATATAACAAAGATAATCAAGAAAACAATGGAGGTGATAATCAGCACGACGATCAGATGGGATTCCAGCCAGTCCAATCGCTCGCCGCGTTCGAGAACCGTCTGTAAAGACCCCAGCCCAATCGCAAGAAACGCAATACCGATCCAATCCGCCCGCGCGCCCGATCTCCTTTGGTAAGCCGAATCCTTGACGAAGAGCGTTGTAAGGATAGCGGCCATCGTGCCGGTAGGGATATTCACAAAAAATATCCAGCGCCAAGTGTAGTTATCGGTAATCCATCCGCCAAGGGTGGGGCCAAGGGTCGGCGCCACCATAATACCGATGCCGAAAATCGCTTGGACCATTGGAACCTGGTTTGGTGGGAAAATTTCAATCATGGTCGCCTGAGCGGTCGAGAGCAAAGCAGCGCCCCCTGCGCCCTGTAAAACACGAAAGAAAATGAGCTCGTAAAGAGTGTGGGCATTACCGCAGAAGAAGCTGGCGGTGGTGAACAAAATGATCGAGCCGGCCAGATAGCGGCGACGACCGAAATGAGAGGAGAGCCAGCCGGTGAGCGGCAATATAATCACGTTTGCGATAATGTACCCGGTCGAAACCCAACCGATCTCATCCAGCGTAGCTCCCAAATTGCCCATCATATCGGGGATGGCCACGTTAACGATGCTGACGTCCAGCACTTCCAGCAAGGTGCCAAGCAGCACCGCCGACATGATCACAAGCCGGGCCGCGGTGGTGTAGTTGAGGTACTCAGGGCGGTTATTTAGTCTCGGCTCAGGTTCGTCAGCCATTATCGTTGTTTCGTGTTGATGGTAACCACCGCCGACATTCCAACCCGGATGCGATTCTCGTCCTTTTGGTTGGGATACAAAACAACCTTTACCGGGATGCGTTGCACGACTTTGGTAAAGTTTCCGGTTGCATTATCCGGTGGAAGTAAGGCAAAAACCGCCCCCGTTCCACCTGCAATGCTTTGGAGGTAGCCATTGAAAACCCGGCCTGGCAGCGCATCAATCGTGGTCGTTGCCTTCTGTCCGGAGTACATATGGGTGAGTTGTGTCTCTTTGAAATTGGCGGCGATCCATGGCAAGTCGGTCGGTACCAAGGCCAGCAGCGGTTGAGAGGGCAGCACCGCCTCACCCACCGTCACCGTCTTCTCGCTGACGATTCCATCGCAAGGGGCGGTGATCCGGGTCCAGGCCAGATTAATTTCAGCCGTGCGCAGCGCCGCCTCCGCCTGTTTAATGTTGGCAAGCGCGTGTTGGCGCTGCGCTTGTAGCATAGAGATCTGCTTTGGCAATGCATCGGCCTGATTTAATACACCTAATGCCTGTACCTGATGGGCGACTTGCTGTTGCTTTGCCTGCTTAGCCGCAATAAAAGCGGCTTGGCTCTGCTTTAGCGCAGCCCGCACCGATGCCGCTTTACGCTCTGCATAAGTGAGTCCAGCCTCAGCTTGAGCTACCGCTGCTCGGGCGGCCTCTATTTGTTTGGTTGCGGCCGCTTCCTGGGCTTTACGCTGAATCACATTTGCCTTAGCTTGTTGAATCTGCTCCTGTTGGCTCAGATAGGCTGCTTTGGCCGTATCGTAAGCGGTTTGAGCATTGTCAGAATCCTGCTGGCTTACCGCCTCTTGAGCATAAAGCGTTTGGATGCGGTGATTATTTCGTTTACTTTGGAGCAATTGGGCGGCATCCGACTGCAGCACCGCCTCGGCCGTTTTAACCGCCGCTTCGCTGGCGCTGGTTGCAGCCGCATTCGCGTCCTCCATCTGCTGCGCTTGCGCTAAATTGGCCTGCGCGGTCGCTATTTGCGACTTTGCGCCCGCCACATTGGCCTCCGCACCGAGCAGATCGGCCCTGGCGCCTGTAATGCCCGCTCTCGCCTGCATGACGCCGGCGTTTGCGGCTGCAATGGCGCTGTCAGATACCTCCACTCCGCCTTGTGCCTGCATGATCTGCGCCGATCCGGTCGACTGGGTGTAGCTGACCTGGATCCCGGCGCTGTTTGCAGTGGAAATTGCCATCGCCAGATTCGCTTTTGCCTGAGCAACAACAGCCCGGAAGGGACGGTCATCAATTAAGATTAGTAACTGCCCTTTCTTGATCACCTGATTATCTTTTACTAATACTGACTTTACATATCCGGAAACTTGGGGCGCAATATTGTAAATATGGTCGGTTACATAGGCGTCATCGGTGCTTTCATGGGTGGAACTGAATAGGTAGTATTTGTATCCATACCATCCTCCGACAATCAAGACGATCGGAAGGATCACTCTCAACACAAGCTTTTTGATTGTACCGTTACGCCCGTTCCCGTTCCCCAACGAGGATTCCGAATTAGCATTCGGTCCGCTTTCGCTCGATGGATTCATATTTCAGCTATCTCCTGAATTGAAAGATTGATGCAGCAATATCTCAGCATAAACAATTGAGCCCCCTTTTCAAAATTAAAAAGTCAGTCCCAGCGAGCATTAAACATAGTTCCTCTAAGCGGTTGTGAAACGCTCGCGGAAGTCTCACGCTTCGTCATTCCCGTGAAAGCGAGAATCAGGTCCCTGCCTACCGGCAGGCAGGGATGCTGATGGACTAAATTCCAAGTTCCGCTTTGCAGGTCCGGAATGACAACCAGAGGGGTGTTACCGTATTTTTTAACAACCATCTAAAGCAATTAGGTCACCACTCGTGGATATAATCGAGCGCCCAGTATCACCAGAACGATGGTTGCTAAAAATAGAACCGTTAAATCCAAAAAGAGGCCTTGGTTTGCCACCCCGCCGACCAGCATCATCGAGCGTAAGGCATCAACTTCATAAGAGAGCGGGTTGGCTTTCGCCGCATACTGGAGCCAGGTCGGCATCATCGCGATCGGATAGATTGCGTTGCTAGCGAAGAAAAGCGGCATTGTCACCAACTGACCGATTCCCATGAATCGCTCCCGTGTCTTTACGATGCAGGCCACGATCAGTGAAAACGTCGAAAACAACGAAGCACCCAATAATACGGTAAACCCTACCCCGATCAAATCAAGAGGGTTCCAGTTCAAATGGACATCAACCAGCAGCGCGAGCAGATAGACCACCACCGCCTGCGCCAGTCCTCTTACACCGGCAGAAATGGCTTTGCCCAGCACAATCGCCGACCGAGGAGTTGGGCTGGCTAGCAGCTTGTGCACGATGCCCAAATCACGTTCCCAGATAATGGCGATACCGTAAAAGATGGCGATAAAGAGCACGCTCTGCGCCAAAATTCCAGGCGCCATAAAATCGATGTAACGCAAACGGCCGGTCGGGATGGCGCGGGCGCGGGTAAACACCTCGCCGAATATCAGCAACCAGAGGGCCGGCTGAACCGCCCTGGATAGTATCTCGCTTGGGTCATGCCGTAGTTTCCTGGCTTCCAGCTCCGCAATGACAAATGTCTTGGAGAAAAATCCGGATACCAACGCCAACGGAGAACCGGATTTTGACTGCGGTAAATTCTCAGCCGACCCGCCTTGCCGTGCGTCTAGCTCTTGCTGTATCACGGTAGTTCCCTCCTAAATCATCGTCTAAACGATCTCCGGTAAAATGAATGAAGACTTCATCGAGCGTAGCATTTGGGTTGCCCATGGCTGACTTCAGCTCATTGGGAGACCCGATCGCCACCACCTTCGCGCGATGCATAATCGCCACACGGTCACACAACTGCTCCGCCTCCTCCATATGATGGGTAGTCAACAATAGGGTAACGCCCGCCTCCGATTGCAACTGTCTCAGATTGTCCCACACCGCCTTTCGTGCCAGCGGATCCAATCCCACCGTTGGTTCATCCAGAAAAAGCATGGGGGGGCGATGCAATACCGATTGGGCGATCTCGAGCCGTCGGATCATGCCGCCGGAATAGTCACGCACCATCTTGTCGGCGGCTCCATCTAAACCCATAAATTGGAGTGCAGCCCGCACTCTGTCTTCTCGCTCTTTGCGCGGCAGGTCATAGAGCTTGGCGAATATCAGCAAGTTTTCATAGCCGCTCAATGCCCCATCGGACGACAGACCCTGCGGCACATAACCGATCACACGCCTCACCGCTCCAGCTTGGCGAACGATATCCAGGCCAGCTACTTTCGCGGTGCCGGATGTAGGCGACAGTAATGTGGTGAGCATCTTGAGGGTCGTGCTTTTACCGGCGCCGTTGGGTCCCAGTAGACCAAACATCTCACCTCGACCCACTGAAAACGAAACCTCATTCACGGCGACAAAGGAACCGAAGCATCGCGTTAAATTTTTAATTTCAAGAACGCCGGACATCAGTTCAATTTACTCTCTTTAGCTGCAGTGTGAAGTTTGCTGAAACAGCGATTGAAGGGTTCTCATCGCTTCGGCAATCTGAGTTCGGTCATCATCGTTGAGCGTAGCAATCGCCTCTCGTATCCGTAATCCGACCAACTTCTTCGCTTCCAACATTATTTTCTCTCCCACTTCGGTTAGCGTGATCGTCACACAGCGGCGATCGGTTGAGGACTCCACCCTCACAACGTAATCTTTTTCAACCAATACTTCAACATGCTTCGACATAGACGGTAATGAGTAGCCAAGATCCGCTGCGACCGAAGATAGTGAGGCTCCGTTAAAACGATTGAGGTAGAACAGTACTCGCAATTGAGGCAAACCCAGACCCAAGTAGTGGTGCTTTTTTACCGTCATGCGAATAACCGTCATAATGGCGGGGATCGTCTCGAGAACCAGCTCAGAGCATTCCTGGATAGCATCCATATCAATACTTTCACTTAGAAACTATTTCTTTATCTAATTATACGCAAGTTGGAAGTAAAAAGTCAATGTGATTTGGAATTATCGGCGGAAATCATTTAGGGGTTGAAATACAAAAGGAGATGCTGAAAACAGATAATCCAGATATTCGAGTTTTATAACAGATGGACGTTGGGTGGGCTGACGTAATTCAGGTACTGTTCGCGCGCACCGCCGTGCTGAGCATCGCCCCGATGCAGTACTAGGCGATACCGGAACTTCAGCACCTCGCCTCGCCGCACTAGAAAGCTTCCATCTTTTAAACCGTTTGTATAGGCGCTGTAGGCGAAGGGGTTGGCGGCCATTAACCCATAGTCTCGAACGTGCCAATGGGTGGGGTACCGAAAGCTGAGCGGATGATCCATGACCGCGATCCCCCCGTGACAACCGTCCACCAGTCCACTGTAATCGCACCAGTGGGCGGCTTTCCCCCAAGTTTCGGCTTCGTTAATCCCACCGTAACAATTTTCAATCCGGCCTCCGTGATTCACATCCATAGAGGTTGCAACCCGTATTGCAACCATGCCGCCCTCTTTAGTATCCCCAAAATGAACGGCGCCGTAAGCCGCCTTAAACTGAATCCCGAAATCGAGCAACACCAGGTCCTCTCCGGTATTCCACAGGCCAGCCTCAAGTCGCTCCTGGAGCAGCGGCTTTCCTCCCGCGTCGGCCCAATCGGCGGTCGCGGCAAAACCACCATAGGCCGGTCCTTCTTCCACCCACTCCAGATGCTGATGCCGAGTATAGCCATGACCGGTCTCTTCCGACCAATTATCAACCTCGTTCACATTGCCATAAGCACAATAAAGCGACCGGTGATGCGGGTGATCGTGTACTTCACCCGGCACATCTTGGCGCATCGGAAAGTGTCTTGTCATAGAGACACCATCCGGCCCGATCAGCGGATAAAAGTAGGGCCTCGCCGGCCCATTCAACCAATATGAAGTGACCAGCCGACCGTTCAACCGCATCTCGATGTGATCATCGCATCGCTTGATTTCAACACCGGGGGATACATCCGCTACCTTCTCAACCTGCAGTTGAACGGTCTCTTCCGCCCTGCTCTTCGGCAACACAAAATACAGCACTGATCTATTATCAATGGTTACAATTTGCCCGATTAAGTCATAACCCTTCTCGACCAATCGCACCGGTTGAGCTGTGGAAGCACGCCAGGGAACTGTGAGTGGACAGCTTCGGCGGGGATGGGCGCCGGATGCGATCTCGATCGCTTCAGACATATTTTCCTCCGCAAGTTGATTTGGCCGCTCCGCCGATCATCATCTGGCCGCCAACGCTGACCAAGGCGTGACAGAGAGTCAGTAGACTCTCCCTAGCAATGGTTTCTGGATCCGGCGAATAATCGAACACCTCCACCGAGACAAATCCACCGTAGTGAATGCTCCCCAGTGCCTGCATGATCGGTACGAAGTCGGTTTCTCCGAAGCCCGGTCCGCGGCGATTGGCATCGTTGGCATGGCAGTGGGCAATCAAGGGGCCATGCTGGGCGATGAGTTCTGGGATGCTTTTACTTTCCGAGCAGGCGCTTTTTACATCGAGGATGGTTTTCAATGCAGGATGTTGCGTGATCTGGATCACCTTTAGCGCTTCATCTAGCTTATTGATGAAATCGGCCTCCGGGGCGGGCAACGGCTCGAGGCAGATGGTGATATCACGAGACAGTGCGCGATCGAGCGCCGGGCGGATCGCCTGGACGAGACGCTCGGCCGCTTCGTCCCAGGATGATGCCTCGCTGAGCCGGCGCTGATTGGGAGACCCCAATACCATAATGTGGCCGCCCAAATCGTAACAAAAGTCTACCAGCGATACCAAGTACTCGCCGGTCGTTTCTCTTTTTTCCTTATCGGCGGACGTGAGTGACAGCCCTTTCGGGGAGACCAGCAGCCAGTGCAATCCCGCCACTTCCAGTCCGACCTGTTCAGCGCATCTTCTCAGATGCAGGCGAGCGCGCTGGTTCAGGTTCCGCACATCATCGGCTAAGGTATAGGGCGCAATTTCGATTCCCTGATACCCGAGCTCCGATGTCTTCCGACACGCCTCCGACCAGCCCCAACCTTGATATGTTTCATTGCAGATTGCTAGTTTCATCTTGCCACCTCCTGCACCACCGAAGTATTTCAACTCTTCGGTTTCAATGTTGGCTGCATATGGGATTGATCATCTAGCTTAAAAAGCAGGCTCCAATCAAGTTACCTCTGATTCCATCTCAACCTTCACAACATATCCTTTTGTAATAGGCGCCTCGCCCGTCGCCCATCTCATCGGCTTGAGTGCGCGGTTGAGCTAACAGGCCGATCCCATTTTATAGTGGGATTTCTCCCTCAAACACTTCCTCGGCTGGACCGGTCATTAACACGCGATTGTCGCCGCTCCATTCAACCAGCAGGTCACCGCCCGGCAGGTGCACCAGTACTTTTTTGCCGGTACGATTGTTTAAAACCGAAGCGACCACCGAGGCGCATGCCCCGGTTCCACATGCCAACGTTTCTCCGGCTCCACGTTCCCATGTCCTCAACACGATCTCCGAGTTATTGCAAACCTTTCACGAACTGAACATTGATCCGCTTTGGAAAGGCCATATGATGCTCGATTTGAGGACCGTAGCGGCAGACCGGGAAGGTTTCTAGCTTCTCTTCATAAATCACACAATGGGGATTGCCCATTGAAACGCAAGTGATTTCAAATTTCCGTCCATCCGCCCGCAGCGTCTCTCCTATCACCGGTTGATTGCCATCGCCCCGCATCGGTATCTCGGAGCGCTGAAGCAATGGAGTTCCCATATCCACCCGCACCGATTCCACTTTCCCGCCATTAACCTTGAGCCAAACCGGTTTAACCCCGGCCAGCGTCTCAATCGTGAAGGCGCTATCGGTCGTCATCTTGCGATCATAGAGGTACTTGGCAAAGCAGCGGATTCCGTTCCCGCACATCTCCGATTCGCTGCCGTCGGGATTGAACATTCGCATGCGGAATTGAGTGATCTTGGACGGCAACACCAGTATCAGACCATCACCGCCGATACCGAATTTCCGATCGTTCAGTTGGCGGCTGATTCTCGGCAACTGCTCTTCATCCAGAGCCTGTTCGATGGCATTCATCACCACGAAGTCGTTGCCGATCCCATGCATCTTGGTAAACTTCACCGTACTAAAACTCCTGAAGCGTTACTATTCTTGGTTATTAACCCAGCAAGTAACTACCCCGAATTTGTCATTCCCGCGAAAGCGGGAATCCAGAAGGCTTTGGATGCCGGATCAAGTCCGGCATGACGGTATTTAATCCCCGGATTAATAACAGGCTTATTTGTCTGCTGCAGCACATGTCCACCTGGACTGTTGGTATGTTTTCTCTGCGAGATGTCGAATCAAGATTCGACGGACGTCTCTTCCTTCTCAAGCGCTCCTTTCGCTTCGGCCTCCCTCGCACTGCCCGATTCGACGATTTCCCGGTGCGACTCGGCGCCTTCCCGGTGCGACTCGGCATAAAAATTCGCGACCGGCCGCGTGGGTACGATGGATGCCACCGCGTGCTTGTAGACGAGCTGGGTGGGTTTCCCCTCCGAATCCAGCAATATGGTAAAGGCATCAAATCCACGAACCATCCCGCGTAGATGAATACCTCCGATTAAATAAATCGTAACCGGGATGCTCTCTTTTCGCACGTGATTGAGAAAAACATCCTGCAAATTGATCTGTGGTTTATTCATTGCGCACTCGCCTCCTCAGTTTTTAGTGCTTGATTTTGATGACACCTATAATTCAATTGATTGATAATTTCACCGGCAATCGAATCAGCACTCTTGTCTGATGCTTCAATCCATATAATTCGAGGATCGGCTCGAAACCAGGTCATTTGTCGTTTCGCGAATTGGCGGGTCTCTTTTTTTATCTCGGGCACTAGGCGTTCCCACTCCAAACGACCCTCAATCGCATCGCAAACTTGGCGATACCCAAGCGCCTTCAATCCAGCACACCGGTTGGAATATCCGCGATCCAGCAGTGAACGCACTTCAGCGACCAATCCAGCCGCCATCATCCTCTCCACACGCTCCTCAATACGGCGATAGAGTTGTTCGCGGGGCATCATTAATCCGAATCGAACGGAGTCACTCTTTTCACCCGCCTTATCGGCCTGGTGTTGTAAGTGCGTGATGGGTTGTCCCGTCGCCTCGTATACCTCAAGCGCACGGACGATCCGGCGCCGATCATTGGGATGAATTCGGGCACCCGCCACTGGGTCCATAACCTGCAAACGGCGGTAAAGAGCGGGCAAATCAGCACCGGCTAACCGATCAATGCGGGCGCGAAGCTCAGGGGATGGGGCTGCCGCCAGCGAATAGTGATCCAGCAGTGCCTTTGCGTAAAGTCCGGTGCCGCCAATCAGAATCGGGACGTGGCCCCTCACACGGATATCGGCAATCACCCTTTCAGCGCTTTTCTTGAAGGAGGCAACATCGTAGGATTCATCGGGATCGACGACATCAATCAGGTGAAACTTCACTCGATACCGCTCATCAGGCGTAGGTTTGGCCGAGCCGATATTCAGCCCGCGGTAAACCTGCACCGAATCGCAGGAAATGATCTCCCCCTCTAATCGCTCCGCCAGCGATATCCCCACCGCCGTCTTCCCAACTGCAGTCGGCCCCAGAATAGCGATTAGCGGAAGGTTCATTTTGGTAGCACCGCTTCTTTGTTATTTTAAACAAAGTATAGCACACGCATCGCTCAATTGCAGGTGCGCCCAATTCCATAAAACCGGATTACGTATTTTATTGGATGGGTCGTTTATACCGCCCGATTAGTTATACACGCACTCCCGCGCGGCTTTAGCGTAAGCTTCCAGATTGCAGGTCGGAACCTTGAAGAAATGATCGCTGGGGCTTAAGATGTAGCCGCCTCCAGCACCGAAATCCCTAAACATCGCGTGCACGTGCTGTCGCACATCTTGTTCGGTTCCTACCTCCAGCACCGTGTTTTGATCAAGCCCGCCGATTAAGGCTAATTGACTTCCAACCCGCTTCTTCAATTCAGCCGGTCGAACATCGCCGCCCATGGTCGGTGGTGTCAAAGTTTCGCAAGCATCGCACCGATTTTCGGCGATCAGCTCCAGGATCGGCATCATGCCGCCGCATGTATGATAGACAACTCGGTGACCGATTTGATGCAGCGTATCGTGCATTTCCTGGTCGTACAGCAGGCAAAACTCACGATAGTAGTTGGGCGAAATCACGGTGGACGAGGCGGCGCCCCCACCGGTCTCGATGAGGTCATAGGCGGCGCCGACCAGGCTTTCTTCAATGAAACGCGCCTTCTTGCTCCAGAGAACTGCCAAAAAATCCTTCACCCATTTTGGATTATCGGCCGCTTCAAGTATCAGCTCTTCGGTACCGTACAAACAGGTCGCATCCTGCCAGCACCCGCCCTGCTCTCCGAAAACAAACCCGCGCATAATCCCATCATTACCCAGCTCGTCATAGCTCTTCTGAAGCGCCGATCTATCCAGCTTCGGCACTGGCATATATCGCTCGATGAGATCTAAATCTTCGTGGCGCTTCATGAGAGGAGTGACGTTCCACCGGGTAATCTCGTTTTGTGCCACGATGTTTTCCAACGTCCCACCCGGCGTTTCGACGGTCACCTTATATCGCTTCTCTCCGTAACGCTCTTCTCCGGTCGGTGCCTCGACCTCTGTGTACTTGACAACCCACTCCGGATGTGGTTCCGGTATAAGTGGAAATCGAGCCAGCGAAGCATCCAGCCCAAAGCGCCGAAAAGCCTCCAGATCGCTGATACCGCCGAGATAGTGATTTAGGTGATACGGTTGCCATTGATGCACGCTGGCCGGCGCCCGATCCGGCACTCCCCGTTCCAATGCGATGATCATCCGCTCTTTCGAATTCAACTTTATCACTCCCTCCTTCGATTACCTTGCCGACCGGCAATTCGTAACGATGAATTTACATCCAATCGAAAACTCGAAACCCAACCCAATCGAAAACCACCGATGGCCGCACGGATCGATGCCCTCACCCGTTTGAGACTTACCGGCGCGATCGAGCCGCCATCCTTTGAACTTTCAATGATGAACGAGATAACGCCGCGCATTCCCTGCCGATCAATTCATTTTGTCTGGTTTTCGAGGAGAAACCCTACCGGGTATTTGATATTGTCCAGTATCAGTTTTACTTAAACACCGGCTCAGCAAACTCCTTCTCAGAGCCGGGTGGAAGCTCGAAGCCTGTTTGGATCGCAGGCATCCCATGTGCGAAGGATCTTCCCTTAAAAGGAATGCAAGGGAACCAGCTTCAATGCATTCTCGGAGTAAATTTTGGAAAGCACCTCTTCCGGCAACCCCAGTGAGTTGATGAACTCTTGGTGGACGTTGTCGAAATTGTCGCGGCCATACAGGATACGATCCTGGAACTCGAGCAGGAATTGTTTGGCGAAGTCGGGGTCGCGGGCCAAGGCATTATGGCCGGAGCCGGCGGAGACATCGCAGTATAGATTAGGATATCGGCAGAGCATATCAACGACCTTGCTGCCGGGCAACACCTTACCGGTTGGATAGGCCGCCTTTTTGTACTGGTCGTCCCCTGATATGTGCGACCAAAATCCGGGCGCATGCCCTAGGAATTGGGTTTCCGGGCACAATTGAATCGCCCGTTCGAGCGCCTCGATGCCGCCGCCATACCAATAACTGGAGCGGGGATATTTCAGCTTGGTTTCAAGCTCATAATCAATGTGCACGATAACCGGCAATCCCTTTTCACCGCAAAAACGGAACATCCGCACCGCATCTGGGTTATCGTACATCATCCGCAGTTTCAACTCACCGCAGACGCGCACATCATAAAGGCTGATCGCCGATTCCAACATGGCGATCGCTTCCGGGCGCCGAGGATCCGGCGCGTAACCTAGAATAAACCGATCCGAGGCGCGCTCCATATAAGAAACGCACCGGCTGAACGGTATCGGACTCCCGAAATCGATCATTGAAGGCAAAACGCGCCAATATGACGGATCGAACTCATCCGCCGGACATTCCCAACTCAGCAGCCAGGTCTTATCAACGCGGCACCGATCCATATTCTCGATGAAACGCTTTAAATCGTGACCGTGCCAATCCGGATGGTTGTGCGCATCAATGATCATCCGATTCCCCTCCCTTCAAATAGGCGGATTCGACCTTCCGCATCGCTGCGATGGTGTCCGCTACCTCCTGCTCCCCCCAACCCTCATGGAGATTGAGGTTGAATTGAGCATTAACGGCGGCTTCCGCATTGGGGCAAAGGAAAATACGGTTTGGATCACCCCGGTATGAAGGAGAGGACCACGGCAACCCGCTCGATCCAAATACGCGGCGGTTTACGCACCAGTCTTGGGTATGGGGCAAATGTCGATAGCTGGGGCTGATTGGAACGCCTTCCGCCAGCAGCGCTTTGCAGAATTCATCCTTGCTGCAATTAAGCTTCTCCACCGCTACCTCCAGTCGAACGAACCAGTAGGAAGGCTCAACGCCAGGCGTAGTCGGGGGCGGTCGCACCGCCTGGATTGCGGAAAGGCCGTCGAAAAGCCTCGCGGCCAGTTCACGGCGTTGCCGCACCACTCGTGGCAGCTTCTTTAACTGCTCTCGCCCAATTGCGGCTGAAAGATCGTTGAGGTTAAAGTTCAACGAGGCTATCGAGTTCGAGCATCCTTCCGGCAGGCCGAATGGCTTTCCACGGTCGGATGCCCGCTTCGTGTTGAGGTACAGGCCTTCATCTCGGGTGTATACAACTCCACCTTGGCCGCCGGTGCAGAAATGCTTTCCGAACATGGTGGAAAAGGCGGCGATATCGCCGAACGTTCCCACCAGTCGACCGTTCAACTTCGCGCCGTGCGCCTGAGCGCAGTCCTCAATCACCGGTATTTTGTGCCGGCAGGCGACGGCCATAATGCCGCTCATATCGGCCGGCTCGCCACCGATATGAGCAACAATGATCGCGCTGGTCAGCGGCGAAATCATCGCCTCTATCTGCTCATGGCCGGTATTGTACTGCCCTGGCGCGCTGTCGGGCACAACGGGGATGCAGTTGATCAACGGCACTGGCATAAACCCGCCCGCATCGGTGATCGGCCCCACGATAACTTCCGAAAACGGTTCCAACTCGAGCGCCCGCAGCGCGATATAGACCGCGCTTGTTCCCGAATTCACCGCGTCGGCATAGCCACCATCCAATGACTCCGCAAATTCATTACAAAATGCCTGCTCCGCCGCCCCATCGTAGCCTATTGGCGGCCCGCCGGCATTGGCATCATCGAGCAGCTTATCTACTGCCGCCTTTTCTTCCGGCCCCAACACAATCCTCGGCGGAAAGGGTGCGGCGCGAAGCTTCGGCCCGCCGTTGATCGCAAGGCTCGATTGGCTAGACATCGTTGATTTCTTCAGTACGTTGCGTTGGTTTTTTAATAATATGGCCTAATTTCAATGTGACCGAAATTCACCCTATTTACCGGGCGCAATCAAAGGCGCCGACAGCCACCGCTTTATGGCTGCCGGCGCACCGGTGCTGCGAACCGCAAACATCTGCCCCTTTGGTTCCCCCCATCCATAGAGGCAGAGCACCATAGCGCCGTGAGAAGCGAGCCAATTAAACTGCTCGAGGCAAGCCCGCTCCGTGTTTGCACCGGGCACAATTTCCATCTCCACCGCGCCCCATTTTCGCCGCCCCGACTTATGAATCTCGGAAACCACTTTATCCGGGTTCATCCATCCGTGCGTCATGGTATAGCCAGGTCGGGAATAAGGGTTTACTGCGGTGCTCACCGGCAGAAGGCGTCCATCGGACGCGATTTGGGCCGGGCTCATGACGGTCGAGGAGGGGGTGTAGTGGGTATAGATTCGGTTTCGTGGAATACCGCCGCGGACGCAAACACGGCAGAGGAACTCAGTATAGTTGTGCACGACCTTAATCATCAACCGGCGAAACAGTGTCTGCTCGGTAATTCCCTCCGCTTTTGCCTCGTTGGCGAGCCGCTTGGCCGTATACCCAAGATGGGTCAGCGCGGCGTAACCGGTGGTAACCACTTCGCTGTTGTTGAAGGTTTCTTTTCCGGAAACCGGTCGCGGATGGGGAATTGACGACATAGTGTAATATCCGGATTCCCACCCAACAACCAGACCAGCGAAGAGATAGGCGCGCGCCTCCTTCCGCCATTGGCGCAATCGTGCGGCTAAGGGCTTAACGACTCCATCCTCGATCTGTTTGCGCATAAATGCCTTGAACGTGGGGCTTTCGTAGTCAGGCGGCGGCCCAGTATCGGTCCATTGGCCCCAGTTGAGCCAGCGCCGCTTCACCAACGGTCCATGCTTCTCACCGGGTTGGGGAAATCCAGTCCACTCCACCCAATTCGGATCGGAGCTTGGTGGCGAGAAGTTCCAATCATCCAAATGGATGAGCAGGGGGTAACCGGTCTTTTGCGAGGTATTCAGCGCCGCCACCACCTGACACCTGAGATCGGCCACCGGAGTGCTAAGTGTAAAGAGCACGATCCCGAACCCCAATTGTCGTGCGCTTTCGGGTGAACGGGGCGGAAACTCGCTTGAAAACTGATCCGGCGTGCCAAGTATCACAAAATAGGTTGGATCTGACGGCGGCTTGCGAACGCCGCCGCTCGACATAACGGCTAACATTAACAACAGTCGAAACATAAAAAAACCTCCCCACAATCCACTTTCCCATGATCCGGCTGTTGGAGGGCGGAATTGGGCTCCATTTCCCCGCACTCAGTGGAACCAAATAATCGCGCAATCCCAGCCGCCGGAGTCCACAATCGCTTGATTGCCGGTATCATTTCAAAATAGCGCCGCCGAAATCCTTCATAGAAGCGCTTTTAATCGCATGATACATGTAGCCGAGAAATTTATCTTCATCATCCGGCCACCAATTCTGGTTTGACAGTTCTTTGAAAGCTCAATCCGGTGAATATCGCTTAGGATGTCGGCGATTCAGAAAGACTCCAGTTCTGCGAGAGAGGTTTGCTACCGAATTGTTTTCCTGCATCCCAACTCCTCGACGTGATGATAGGTGACACCATCACCAAGCGTTGTGAAGAGGAATTGGATGGAATTGGATTCAAAGCCCCCCCGCCAAATTTAGAGAGGTGGCCAAGGGGTGAGGCGATTTACTGGCTAATATTTAATCCCACAAAACCGATCGGTTGCACCCCTATTAGTAACAGTTCTGCTCAGCGGGAATTTTTGGAGGGCGCTCGATTTCACCACCATCCTGATTTTCCCCCTGAGAGGTGGTAAAAAGATAGGGTCAAGCCTTGAAGGACAGCCGACGATCCCCATCCTCACCTTCCCCCTAGGAGGGGGAAGGGATTCACTCGCGGATAGTCTAATCCCCCTCCCCCTCAGAGGGGGAGGGTGGGGTGGATCGTGTAATCGAGAATGATTCCCGCAGGACTAAACTCATACATGCCCCTACGTATTGCCTCATTTAAGAATCCACACGAAATGATTTCATTGCCTCATTTAAAAAACCACACGAAATTATACTCCTGCTGCATCCCCCGCTGCCGTCTTCTGGTGGCTTTTAACTCCGGATAGCG
>JAMCWF010000037.1 GCA_023481295.1 Armatimonadota bacterium
GGTTGCTTTCACCAACGACATGATGACCAAGACGGAAGACCGCAACCTATTCATTGATGGAATTTGGGTGGAGACAAGCAATCACCAACGAAGCGCCGTATCGGTTATTAATCCGACCGATATGATGCATCTGCTGGCCAGCGAGCCATCCGCATTCGCCAACCGCTTTCAGGCGGTCCGCCAGGCCATTCACCGGTACGCACCCATGAGGGCCGGACATATCCATGTTTTCGTCACCGAGTTTAACGCCATGTACTCCATGAACGGCAATTCGCCTCATCAAATTCGTCAGCTTAAGAGCGCATTGATGGTGGATGGAATTCTCCAGCGGATGCTAACTGAGCCTCTGTGCCAAGAAACCAATTATTGGTGTTTGAACTCTTGGTACTTTCAGATCGTGCAGATGGGGCGTAACGGCTCTTTCTTCTATTCACCACAGGGCTTGGTCTACCGAATTATGCAGCCGCTCTATCATGGGGAGGTGGTTCGATCGGTGGTGCAAAGTCCCGATTTTCCACCTCCTCATGCGATGCCGATACCGGCCGCAACCAAAGTTACGGCGGTGGCGGTTAGAAATGGAAGGCAGCTTGCGGTGAATCTGGTCAACTACGACGTGAGCGGCACGGCGCGCATCGCCCTGCGGATCAGCGGGAAATTCGCAGCCCGGCGCTCCCGGTTACTCCTCTGCACCGGGCCAAGCGCCGACTCTGAGAACAGCACCGCTGATCCGCGACTGGTTCATCTCACGGAACAAACGCCGAGGATTACCGCTCAAGCCGTTGATTTCAATCTGCCGGCCCATTCGTGCGCAACGTTGATCCTGTCGGAAGGCGCGAAATAGGGCGCCATTCGCCATCTAGCCGGAAGAGCGCCTGCCGCCGTCACCACCTGCCAGCGATGTCATCGGGATGACCCCCATCGTTGTCTCCTCGCGTTGAGCGAAAAATGTTTTGCAAAACTGATCGCATGAGGCGCAGGTTTTACTAGGCGGCTCATTCCGTAGGGCCAGCTCCCGATTACGCTGGAACAACTCGTTGTTCCAGATATCCCAAAAGTCGTGCTCTAAAAGATTTCCGTAGGAATAGGTCTCTTTGAAGGGAGTGCAGCATCCCAGCGTTATATCGCCGCTGTAGGTGACACGAAACTCCTCACCCCAGAAGAATGGGCAGAAGAAAGGCTTAGTGGGGTCGCTCCAACCGGCGTTTTCGTCGGGAAACGATTTACAGCGGACGCCCAACTGCTCCATTCGTGCCTTTGCCTGCTCCAACTCGGCGTGGTAGGATTCCCGGCTGCGCCGATTCTTAAAGCCCCAATCGTAGGCGGCAAAGGTTATGCAATTGATAAAATCAACTCCGAACTGATGCGCCTGTTCCACGAAAGGAACCAGCTCTCCCTCGTTTTCATTCAGCATGACGTAATTGATGCCCAGCATCGGGAAACGAGCGCCGGTCTGGTGCTTGATGCGAACTAGTCGGCGGATATTCTCGTGGAGCACCTCCAGGTTGCCTCCACGCCTCACTCGGCGATAGGTGTTGGGAAAGGCGGCGTCAATGCTGATGTTCAGCTCGGTGAGGCCGCAATTCATCAGCCGCTCCGCCTTCTGCTGATCGATGAGCATTCCGTTCGAGTAGATGCCGATTTTACACCATGGGCGCTCTTTGCGGGCATAGGCGACCACGTCGAAAAACCGCTTATACATCATCGGCTCACCAAAGCCGTTGAGCGAAAGGTTCATTGCGTAGGGGAATTGGGCCAGGATCCGCTGGAAATTTTCGTACTCGATGTCGCCCAGCTTATAGGGTTTCAATCCCAGCGACCTCAAGCATTGTATGCAGGCCAGATTGCACCGGTTTGTCAACTCAATCTCAATTCCGGGCGGCTGGCTCTTCATAATCAGTGGGCGCTCGCGGTACTCCTTCTGATAAAGGTGATAGTTCTTGAGCACCGCCGGGTGAATCAGTATGGTAAATGCGTCATTTTCCTTTAATCGGCGATAGTTGTCCAATACACTCATAAAAGCCATTTTAGCACCTCTTTCCCATGGCCAACTTAGAATAGGGGGTCTTTATGCAATTCACTAAGGCTGCTCGACCTTAATTGGAGCGGCAACGGGTCTGGTTTCCGGCTTGCGTTTGGCAAATCGGGAGTGCCACCAGACATATCCTCTCACGCATGATCGTACCAACATATGGGGGATGTGGTGAAGGTAAGTTCGAATGACGGCCTGCCGCCCCTGCGCTTGCGCTCGTCGTAATCGGTAGGGAATGATGGTCTCCAGCCTTGCCCATAGCCGCGCGTAATCCAGATCGCGGGTTGTCAGGTGATTGGTGCGCATCGTGGCGGTGTAGCTGTTCCAATCCGAGTAGCGCATCCTCTTTGGCAGCAATCCTTCTGAGAGTGCGCGCCAGTACATGGGCGTACCGGGGAAGGGCGTCATAACCGTAAAGCCGCTCTCAACATCCAGTTGTATAGCGAACTCCCACGTTTTGCGGACGGTATCCCAATTCTCCTCCGGCGTCCCGAGGCAAAAAGTGCCGTAAATATGAAAGCCTAGTTCGTGGCAATACTTTATTCGTTGCGCCAATTTCTCGTTGACCGATATCTTCTGGCCGATGCTTTCCATGCAGGCGGCGTCCGCGGTCTCAATTCCGGTGGTGATGGTTGAGATGCCGGCATGCTTCATAATTCTCAGTGTATCCTCATCGAAAACCTCAACCGAGGTCTCCACCGTTGCCTCAAACTTGACGCCTCGCCGAATAATGGCTTCACAAAGTTCGCGGGCATATTTTCGATTAAAACCGAAGTTGGGGTCCCGAAACCGCATCTTGTAAATGCCGTAGGTCCGGTTTAAATACTCGATCTCGTCCACCACCTGCTCGATGGGATTGGCGCGCCACGGTTTGCCCTCCAGCAGCATGTAGGGGCACATGGTGCAGCCGATCGGGCACCCCCGGCTTGCCTGGATGTAGACCCCAAGTTTTTCGAGGCGGCCGCCGGGGGCGTAGCGCTCCAGTGGAAGGAGGTGCCAGGCCGGACGCGGCAGCTCCTTCAGCTTGTCCTGCTTCACCCAATCGCGGTATTGCTCCTCGTTTTTCCTACCCATATAAAGCTCATCAGATCGAAGCGGGACCCAATTCTTGGGGCAAATCACGCCCACCACACGGCGGTAATCTGGTGCGTCCAGTATGTCGCCGATAACCGCTTCCGGCTCGCCGAAAATCAAAAAATCAACGTCGCACTGATGAATCCAGTGGTTGACGGTGGTCATAATCACACTGCCGAAGACGAAAACCTTGGCGCCGGGCAGCAGCTCCTTCATTCGATTGGCAAAATCGAGGTCAAGCAGCAAGGATGGAATGGATAATCGGATGCCGACCCACATATCGCGGCTGCATTCCGGATCGATGTGGTTTAACACGAACCGTTCCGCGCGTGGGCCATGCCAGCGGTCCAGCAACAGGTCAACAATATTGACTTTGCATCCCTTTTGCTCTGCTACCGCCGCCGTATAGAGGATGTCAATGGGCGGCAATACGATTACATCACGTTCGAAAGGCTTCAGCTTTCGGGAAACGCCGATCCCCCCCGAATAGGTACGCTCATTGGTGTAACCCTTCAATTCGGGAGGGTTAACTAACAAAAGTTGTCGCATAACTTCTCCTCAAACGCCCATCACCTTCCAGGTGAAGCCGATAAAACGTTCTCCTTAAGACTTACCGGACATCTTAACCCGAGCTCATCGGTGCTTGAAAAGGCATCCATCGTTGATTTCAACCGCTTCTCATCGCCGGTTAGGTGAGTCCACCGCCAGTAATCACCAGGAAAAGACGTGTCTTGTCAAGAAATTCTGAGGCATCCTTGTACCACCGCCAGTAATCACATGGAAAAGACACTCATTCCTCGTCATTGCCGGCAAATCCGGCGGTATATCGTAGCCATTGCAGCAGCCTGATGACGTGGGCTGAAATGGTTGATCACCTTTTCCCGGCCGAGACGACCCATCTCCCTACGCCGGTCCGAGTCTCCCAGCAATTCGCGCAGTCCACGAGAAAGTTGTTCCACATTTTTCGGCTCCACCAATAATCCCTCTTTTCCGTCCTCAATGATCTCGGGAAGAGCCCCCGAACGAAAACCGACGACCGGCTTCTGTATCGCCATCGCTTCCGTAACGACCAGCCCGAAAGGCTCCTCCCATGATGGAACCGCCAGTATATCCAGGCCGGCCATCACCTCCGGCATCTCGTTAATCCAACCGGCCCAGATAATGGATTGCTCGATGCCCAGTTCCTTTGCCCGCGCCTTCACCTGCTGATCATAGCTGTCCGGACTGGTCACCGTATCCGGTAGGCCGACAACCAGCAGCTTCACATTTGGATGCTCATTGCGAACCAGCGCAAGTGCCTCGATAAGCTCCCGATGTCCCTTCCAAACCATAATTCGTGCCACGATTCCGATCAATGGCGCACTTTCGTCAATGCCGAATCGCCGACGAATGTGACAGCCCTGAAACCGCACCGGATCATACTCCTCCGGATCGGTGGCGTTATACACTCGATAAATTTTCGAAGCCGATATGCCGCCCTCGATCAACGAATCCCGAACAAAATCCGAGATAGCGATCACGCCGGTCGCCTTTTGCAATGCCCAATCGGTCAGCCGGCCGATTTCGGGATACCACTTGATATGCACATGAATCAAATTCGGTCGGCCGGACGATTTTGCCAGCAAGGTTGATAGCAGGGCATCCCGCGGCCGGTCGGTCGAATGAATGATCTCAATTCGATCCCGTTTGATCCGTCTTCGCAGCTCAGGTAGCGCCTTTACCAGCTCAAATAGGTTACCAATCACGCCGGCGGCACGACTGGCTCGATCGCGCCGATTTACGAGCTCATAGCCCAACCGCATCGGAATTACGTTCACCTTGCCGAACGATTGTAATTTTTCAATCGTAATTGCCGCATCGGGAGCCCGGCAATTGGTGATAAAGGTGGTATTGCACTCCTCGATCGGGTAGTTTTTGGCCAGGGTGAGGTGAACGGCAACATCCGCCCCCAACGCACTTCTCGTATTTAAGAACAGAACTCGAATCGGCTCCTCCGCCGATTGTCTCCTTTGCCTACCTCGTTGCACCTTGCTAACCAAGTTCAAATCCACTTTCTAAACTTGCAAGAATCGTGCCAAAATCCCTTAGATACACTAAATATCCGATATTTTTCCATTTTAATTAAGATATTTCCACATTATGTTTGATTCCGTGCAATCATTTACCCGCCCGCCTGCCGGGATTCCGGTGAAAAATGCTTCCTTCATCCTTTCAGCCCTGGCATACCGATTCCATTCAATTGATCTGTTCTTAGAATTGAGGCCTGATCACAACGAAATAAAGGGTTTCCTGGGCAGGAAACTCTCATCGTACCGGGTCACCCGGTCTGGTCCGATCTGTTTTAGATGAGCGCTGAGTTTCTCTGCCTGTTCGATCAAGGGTTCCAGGCTGAAATGGATGATCTGCCTTGATTTTCGAAGCCGCTCGGCGCCGGCATCCAGCTTATTGGTCGCGCCCACCCAGTTGTGACGCTTTACCAGGTGATAGCAGCCCACCGCAATTTGGAGCACCCCCTGATAGACCTCTCGGAGGGGGCCTTTTTCACCACGCCACATTACTTCCAACGTCTCGTGGCACTCGAAGTAGTGCCCTTGATTCAGTTGATCCAGCCCCAGCCGGAACTGAGCCGGCAACGCGGATAGGGGATCTATGGCGTCTTGTCGATCCATTTCAAGTTGGGACAATGATCCAATAGCGGGTGAATGGCCGGCCTGCTGTCAGTGATCAATCGGCTCATTTTTCATCAATGAGATGATATGCGGCAGCAGCGGCAAAATCACTTCGAGGCCCTCCGAGACCGCTCTGGTGCTGCCCGGTAAATTGATGATCAGACAGCTTCCCCGCGTGCCGGCGATACCCCGCGAAAGAGCGGCGCGCGGATTTTTTGAATATCCGCTCCACCGTAGCAGCTCGGATAATCCAGGCGCCTCCCGCTCAATCACTCTCCTTGTCGCTTCGGGCGTTACATCGCGGGGCGCAAAGCCGGTCCCGCCGGTTGTGAAGATCACATCGCATAGAGTGTGATGCAGCATAAGCCACTCTTCGATCTCATCCGGTTCGTCCGAAACGATATTCCGAAAAACGACCGCATGGCCTTCTTGTCGTAACGCCTGCTCGATCAGCGGACCGGAATGATCATCGGCGATACCGGCCGCGCAGCGGTCGCTGATCGTCAAAATGCCGGACCTAATCTCATCTGCCATAAAAGTCATACCACCAACTGTTGGATTCCGGGAAATGAAACTTTCACCCACTTTTAGTTGAATGACCGAAAAAAACCGTGTATCAATTCCGGCAGGATTCACGCCTCAATGAAGCGAATTAAATTCCGCCTATCCAGTTAATTTGTCTCGATCATTCGCCGATGTGCCTGTATAACGGCCATCGGCTAAGGAGTAGAGAATGCTGCTGATTCTCCACCTTTTATGTTTGTTGGCGCCGATTCAATCGAGTCCCTCCATAACATCACAAGCGCCGGACAACGTTTTTTTGCAAGGGGAGGCGATTCGGTTTCAGCTTTCCGGTTATCCCACCCTTCCCACCGCCTACACTCTAACTGATTATAGCGGAAAGACGGTGAAAAGCGGGACTACCGGCGCCGATTTGAATTTGGGGCGGTTGCCAGTCGGCTATTATCGCCTGACGGTAGGAACCGGTGGCGAAGCCGTTACGGAGCCGGTCGCGGTGGTATCTCAACCTAAGCCGGGTTATCACGGGCCGATCGCGACCGACACCGCCAGCGCCTGGCTGGTAAAGCCGGATCAGTTCGATGCCACGGCCGCATTGTTGCAGCGTGCCGGTTTTGGGTGGGTTCGCGAGCGCCTTTCGTGGAGCGAGGTGGAGCCGCAGAGGGGACATTTCGTTTGGGGCAAATACGATCAGTGTATCGATGCGGAAGTTGCCCATGGGCTGCACGCCTACGACATCTTCCACGCGATCCCGGCTTGGGCGAGAGCCGACCACGCTACGAATCGCTTTCCGGATGATCTGCGGGATGCCTATCAATTCACCAGACGGTTGGCGCAGCATTATAGTGGTAAAGTTCATGTCTGGGAGGTGTGGAATGAGGCCGACGGTGGCTTCTCGGTGGATTTAGCAGATCAGTATGCCGCCTTTTTGAAAGCCTGTTATCTCGGATTTAAGGCAGGGGATCCTCACGTCAGAGTGACCCAGGTTTCAATGGCGATGCCGGCCGGCCGTTACGAGGAAGACCTCTATCGAAATGACACCGAGGCTTATTTCGATATATTTAACTACCATATCTATGCCGACCCACTGGACTATCCCGCGCGTGCGGAGGGGCATTTCTCGTTATTGAGGCGTTTTGGCATTGGTGGAAAGCCGGTTTGGGTTACCGAAGCCGGCATTCCTTTGCATGAGGTTAAGGGCGGCCTGCCTTGGGACGAGCAAAAACAGCAGGCCGATTTCATTCCCAAAGCCTATGCGATGTCACTGGCATCGGGTGTTACCAAGCATTTCTTCTTCGTCTTTCCCCACTACATCGAGCCGGGAGTCGAATGGGGCGTATTGACTCCTGATTTACTGCCATATCCCGGCTATTGCGCTCTGGCTGCATCGGTGCACCTGCTTAGCCAGGCGCGGTACATGGGTCGGATTCTAATTGACGGTGATCCCAAGGTATTCGCGGAAGCGTTCGACAATGGCCCCTCAGCTACGATTGTCATTTGGAGAAACGGGCAAGACCGGCCGGTCAAACTGCCGGCTAAGTTGGCTCAATCTCGAGTATTTAATGCGGTGGGCAGCACAATGCATCCGATCAATCCCTCCTCGCTCACCCTATTATTAGGCCAAGCACCCCTCTTTCTGGTGGTTCCGCTGCAAACGGCAGAGCGATTCGCACAGAACATAAATCCGATATCGCCGCCAAGAAAGCAAACTACCCGCCCGCCGGCTTTGCCGGATATCGTGCTGCGGATTGTGATGCCAAACTCCACTATTAACAAGGGGCGTGAAACCTACGAAATAGCGGCGGGGCAATCGGTGAGCGTTCGGGTGCAGGTTTATAATTTCAGTAAGAAATATTTCAGCGGGCATGTGATTTTCCGTATGCCCAATGGTTGGAGCATTCACTTGCCGAATAACACCATTTCAATTGCTCCAATGGGGTTGGTTAATCTTTCAGGTTCGCTAACTGCGCCCTCAACCGGATCTATACAACGAGTCCGGATGATTTGTGTTGCGTCCATTAGCAATCATCCCAATATGACCAGCAGCCCCGCCAATCTTTATCTGGCGCTACGGCTTGCATCGGTTAAGCCGAGCGCTATCCGCCCGCTGCACTTGAATCAGGAGTCTGATTGGATCAATAACATTTCAGGCAACGGGATGATGACAATCGCCTCAGCATCGTCGGGTGCGGTTCGGTTTAATTTTCAGTTCAATACGCCTGGTGATCGTTGGGCCTATCCGAAAACTTATTTTAATCCACCGGCCGATTTCAGCCACTATGAGGCGATTCGTTTTGAATATCGTACCAGTGTGGCCGGCACCGAAACCCGAGTGCGCTTGATGATTGGCAAGCAGAACGGTTCGGCCTACTATACCGAGAGTGGGTTTCCAGCTACAACGCAATGGGCCTGGGCAGCCATACCGATACGAACCTTGACTTGGGGATCGTTCAGTCCATCCGATCCGGCAGGCGGGTTACACGGAGGGCATCACGTTGCTTCTTTAGCGATCGGGTGTAACACCAAGCGGAACATGTTGACGTTGTGGATACGTCACGCTCAGTTGGTGCGGTATTGATTGCCCGGAAGCGGAGATCGTTTCGGTCCGGCAGTATTTATTGTAATTATTGTGAGAGGAGCTGCCGGATATATTGTTTCAGGTTTTGATCGGTACTTAAACTGTAGCCATCTTGGTGCCACCGTATCCGCCCATTTTTGTCAATCAAGAAGAAGCTCGGAATGGGGCTGACACCGTAGTCGGCAGGGATGGTTGTTTTTACGCCCATTACGATCGGATAGGTCATGCCGTTTTGCTTGACGAAATCCCTCACCATTGCGGATCCACCTTCGTCTAGCGAGACCCCCACCACGTCAAAGCCATCCCGATGAAACTTCTGGTAGAGCTTCTCAGTGCCGGGAATTGACATCCGGCAAGGAGGGCACCAGGTCGCCCAAAAGTCGAGCAGCACGACCTTGCCCTGAAGCGATTGCAGGGAGATCGGCTGGCCGGTAAGGGTGGTTGCTTGGAAATCGGGAGCTGGTCTGTTTTCAACTATTGCCGGTGCCTGTGAAGATTTCAGCAACAGCACGATGAGAATGATGAAAAGCACCACCCCCGCAATTCGCGAAGCGCCTATACGAACCAGTCTCTGTTTTAATGTCATGGTTTTTGCTGCTAATGCTTATTCAATATTGGTCGGCTCTACTCCTGTCCGGAAGCGGTCACTTCAAGTGGTTGATATCCCGATATCCCTTATCAACGCCGGGCGATTTTCTCCTTGAGCAGCTTTGCAATCAAGTGATGGAGGACTGGCACCTCTTCAGACCCGTATCCAACCTGTGAGAAGCGGATGATACCCTTTTTATCTATGATGTAGGTGGTGGGCATTGCGTTGAAATCAAATCGTTCGCCGATCCGCATCGCGACCTCTTGTGGAGCATAGGCAACCGGATAGGTCAAATGATTGCTTTGAACGAAATTCTTCACCGCATTGATGTTCTGATCGCCGACCGACACCCCAAGTACGATCAAGCCCTTCTTTGCGTTTTGTTTATACAACGATTGCAGATGGGGAATTTCCATGCGGCAGGGTGGGCACCAGGTCGCCCAAAAATCAACCAACACAACCTTGCCCTTGAGCTGTGAAAGCTTAATGACCTTACCCTTGAGAGTGGTAACCCAGAGAGCCGGCGCTTTGGTGCCGGTGGGGATCTGAGCCGATGCAGCTAATGGAAGGACTGACAGTAGCAGCATCGGGACCAGGATTTTATTGAAAAAACGGACATGTGCTTTGATCAATTCATCACCTCGATCGGTTAGTACGGGATGGGATTCGCAGAGCTTCGGTCGCTCAGTTCGACGAAGGCCACTTGATTTCAGTATACGCCTTACATTAGGAGTGAAGTTGCGTTATTCAGTCAACCCGCTCTTATTTTATACCAGATTAAAGGAGTTTTGTACCGATTTCGAGTAGCTTCGGTCATCCTGATCGAGGATGCGAACTGGGTGCAAGGCCGCTTTTCAATCCGAGGGCTTGCGTCAGAAACGGATAGGCCACCCGACCGCTGATCCGGTGAACATCATCAAAGAACTCAGTGGAAAAGCGATCGTCGCGACCTAATTTCTGATAGAGGGTTGCCAGTATCTCAGCCGTTTTCCGGGTCGCATCAATCGGGAAAATCGGGTCTTGAATGCCCGATTCCACACAAAGCCATCGAGGTGCGATGGTCGCCGCATAGTCAGCCATTTCAGCATCGGCCAGCAGCCCATGGGCATAGTTACAGATGCAGTGTTCGATGGATAACACGCTGGATCGGAAGGTATTGAGGTAGCCGCTGATGCAGATCGCGCTTAATCTTTGATCCAGCGCTGCTGAAAACAGGGTTACCATCCCACCGCCCGAGATGCCCATTATTCCAATCCGCTCCGGGCTCACCTCCGGCCGAGTGGCGAGGTAATCCACGGTGCGCATGACATCCCACAGTCGCACCGCCAGGGGCGAGCTTCCCATCATGAGCGACCAAATGAAGAGATCCTTGCATGAGCTGGCTGAACGGCTGTCCGTAATGGCAGCCATTTCACGCCGCCGACCAAATCCGGCCATTTCCGGCGCAATGACGACGAATCCAAGTCGGCAGAGCGCCAGACCGAAATCCCGGTGGTAAGTCTCCGGCTCCTGGCGCCGGCTCCCATCCTCCCGAATACCAACCACGTCATCGGCGCCGTATCCGTGGCCGTGAACCGCGATAACGGCGGGGCGAGCCTCTTGAGCATCCGGCAACAACAGGTGAGCGGGAATTCGATCTCCCGGCGCGCCGATATAATCTACAAGCTCGTGGACGTAGCCGGGATGTTTTGATCGCGAAATAAGGCGCGGCTTCAGCGAGGTGCGAGGGGGCCACGGACCAAGCCGCCGTTTGAGATGGCTACGGGCTTTTACCTGCCAGCGGTAAAAATGTGCCGGGTCGGACCAATCTGGCAATCGATAGGGGCGCTGGTCGCGATCGTAACGACGGATAAAGGGGCCGATTGCACGATACTCGGATTCCATTTTTTCAGGCATTGCGGAGTGGCCTCACCTCTAATTCGATTCGTTCAGTGCTGACACTATTATTCCCATAAAATATGGCTTCCTTACATTTTCATCGAACGATTATAAATAAACGTTCAGTTCCGCGGGAATTTTTTGAGGGCGCTGGATTTCACCACCGTCCTGATTTTCCCCCTGAGAGGTGTTAAAAAGATAGGGTCAAGCCTTGAAGGACAGCCGACGCCCCCCATCCTCACCTTCCCCCTAGGAGGGGGAAGGGATTCACTCGTGGATAATCTAATCTCCCTCCCCCTATGAGGGGAAGGGTTAGGGTGGGGGTGGGTTGTATAATCGAGAATGATTCCCGCAGAACTGAACTCATTCATGATCGAACCTGCCTGCTGAAGGCAGGTAAAATGGAGATACATTTGGATTGAAGGGGGAGATTCGACATGCCTTGTGATAGAGAAATTGAACAATTTTTAACGCATCACCTGGAAGTCATCGAGCCGCTCAATCGGGAAACCGCATTGGCGTGGTGGGATGCCGCGCTGACCGGCTCCGATGAGCATCTCAACCGCAGCGCCGAGCTTTCGGCCCGACTTTGGAAAATCTACGCCGATCCACAGGATTATCAGCGTATTCTACGGATGAGCGAAGATCCTCCCACCGATCCGCTATTGGCCCGCCAGCTTAAGCTGCTCCTACACGCCTATCAAGGCAGCCAGTTTCCGCCCGACGTGATTGATCGGATCGTGAACATCGAAAAGGAGATCGAGGCCGAATACGATAACTTCCGGGCGCCACTGCGGGGTGAGCCGGTATCCGATAATCACCTTGCCGATATTTTGCGGAGCTCCAACGATGGGGAGTTGAGAAAAGATGCTTGGGAGGCGAGCAAGCTCATCGCGCCCAGAGTGGTGGATCGAATTCAGGAACTGATTCGACTGCGGAATCGCGAAGCGCAGCGCCTCGGCTTCACCGATTTTTATTCGATGTCGCTCCATCTTTCGGAGCTGGATGAAGAGGGTCTTTTTGCCGTTTTGCAGGATCTCTACCGGCAGACGGAGCCGCTTTGGAAGCGTTATAAATCGGAGCTGGATGACCAGCTCGCCGCTCGCTTTGGAACAACCAGCGATCATATCTACCCCTGGCACTATAGTGATCCCTTTTTCCAAGAGGCGCCACCGGATGACTTGGCCCTGGATCAGCTTTTCTCCTCCGCGGATTTGGTTGAGTTGGCCGGCCGCTTTTATACCGAAATCGGGCTTCCGGTGGATGATATTCTGGCGCGCAGCGATCTCTATGAGAGGCCCGGCAAGTCTCAGCATGCCTTTTGCACCGATATTGATCGAAATGGTGATATCCGCATTCTCTGCAACTTAAGGCCCGATGCGCGCTGGATGACCACCCTCTTACATGAGCTGGGGCACGCGGTTTACGATAAATACAACGACCTACAACTACCTTACCTGCTGCGTGAGCCGGCTCACACGCTCTTCACCGAAGCGATCGCGGAGTTGATGGGACGGTTGAGCACGAATCGGAATTGGCTGGAGCGGTATCTTGGTTTGGATGAGCAGCAGGCGATCTCCATCGGCCGAACGACGGACCGGGCGCTGGGCTCTCATCTGCTGGTCTTCACCCGTTGGTGTTTGGTGATGATTCACTTTGAGCGTGAAATGTATCGCCAACCGGACCAAGATTTAAACCGTCTCTGGTGGGATCTGGTGGAGAAATATCAGGAGATCCGTAAGCCGGAAGGCCGCAGCGCACCCGATTGGGCGGCAAAAATACATCTGGCTCAGGTCCCGGTCTACTATCAGAACTATCTGCTGGGCGAGATGGTGGCCTCACAGCTACACCAATTTATCGTTTCTAAGATCACCGCCGATGAGGGTGAAAAAGCGTTCGCGAGCAGCCCGAAAGTCGGTCATACTCTGCAGGAGCGGGTTTTCAAATTGGGCGCCACCCATCCCTGGGATGAGACGCTGAAGTTGGCAACCGGCGAGCCTTTGATGGTCGAATATTTCGTCACCCAGATGGGGGTGGAAGTGGGTTAATCAAGGCTCATTCCTCACCAGTACCCTGACCTGATAGGGTTTCATCGAGAGGCTGCTGCCATCCTTTAGGCGAATTGATTGATCTGCAAGACGGTCTTCCCAAAGGCCGCCCAGCTTGGCGGGCATGCGAAGCTCAGTGGTGATCGGATCGGGGTTGAAGCTGATTAAAACGAGTGCCTGCTGCATTCGATACCCCCGGAGACAGGTGAAGATGCCGTTAGTTGCCTTTAACATATCATAATGCGCGGAACCTCGATTTAAGGCCGGAGTGCGGTTCCTCAAACCATAGATGCGCGAGAGATAATCTACGTTATCCACCCCCTTACCACCGTAAATTGCCGGGTTTTCGTCACCCTGATAGAGCATCGGCACGCCTGGAATATAGGCGCATAACGCCCATAACGCCCGTAATTTCGGCACGCCGTAAATAGTGGCCGGCCTCGCCTTTTGAAAAGTCCATGAGACGGTATCATGGTTGCTGACCCACCGCATCTTGATCGCTCCCGGCGGCAGCGTCAACTGTTGATCGTGAAGAAAAAGGCCAAGAGAGTGCGCCCATTCCGGTGGATCAGCGTTTCGATCCTGCAGATCCATCATAAGGTAGTAGAGCTGCGCATCATAGGTCAAGTCGGCGGCTCGATAGTAGATGTTATCGCCAGTGTATTCCTCCGGCAGCAAGATAGCCCGGTGATTCACCGATAAAAATCCGTCCCGTATCGCGCGGTTCATCTCCAAGCCGCCGCCTAAGGTCGGAAAGCTAGGTCGATACTTGACATCCGGATTCCAGTTAGGTGGGCTGCCGTTTCCACAATCCACTCTGGCGCCCACCGCACCGTACTGTTTCGCATCCCAAGCCGCCACTCGCCGCATATAATTCTGCCAGCCCGGCTGCGCGTAATCAAAGCTGACCTGACCCCATTCGTAGTGAAATGAGCCGTCTTGATTGTGGCATATCCACTGAGGGTGATCTTTCGCCAGCGGGGTGAAATCGGGGGGACCGTGCGGAACCAGGTCAAAAATGAGCCGGATCCCGTCCTTTTTTGCATCACTTGAAAGTTTTTGTAATTGTTTTGGGGTGCCGTATAATGAGCTGACCTTGAATTGATCGAACGGCGCGTACAGGTTCCAGCGGGGATCCAATCCGTGATCCCAGATCGGCAGCATCCAGAACAGGCTGATCCCCATCTTTTTCAGCGTGGGCAGATATTTATCCAGCGCCTTAAAGCCGCCGTATCCAATAAAGTGCATCTCGGGGGTTCCGCCTGGATGTCCGCAATAGAGAATCTTCCGATCCAGATGTTTATACTGCAGGTTCGGTGAATGTAGTCCGATACGTCGGTATACCATCTGGACGCCCGCCAGCGCTGCATCCCGGCTGCCATGTGAAAGCCAAAAGTACTCTCGGCTGAGCGCCACCGTATCCGCCGGCTTCAAGGAATCAATTAGATTCTGATAAAAGCTGATTCGGGCGCCATCGCCGTCTCTGCGGACCGATGCGTTCGCCATCTCCTGTTCGCTGTCATACCAGGCGCCCAATCCGATATTCGTGTCGCGATCCCAGAGCACTGCCAGCGGATTTTGATCTCGTGCGTTCAGGGTGGCGCCGTTTTTCAACTTCTTTAGCGGGTTATTTCCAACCGGCAGCGTGCCGGGGAAGATGATCTGTTGGTTGGACCCGAGCTGAAAGGGTGGAGTAGGGCAGTTAATCCCATCAATGATCTGCATGCTACCGGCTGAGTTTTGAACAATTAGCTGCCGCCAAAAAAGGGGGCGGTTTTTGCTCAACGTGTACCGGTAAGTACAGCGGTAGGTGCCATAATGCGCGGTCAAATCGAGGGTGGCTCGGCCGTTACTTTGATGAATGGAGTAGTTGGAGAGGGCAGGCCCTTGCAGCAGAGGCTCTTTCAGCGCGGAGGCGAGCGCCACGACTTCATGACCCGCCGTAATTCCCCCATCGAAGGCGGCATTAGTGACTTTAACTAAGAGCCGATTGGACCGATCGGTATGGATAATGCGAGCCGGAACGTGATAGAGACGCGGCGTTTCCCAGTTGAAGGGGGTGCCAAGACCGGTCTCGCCCACTTCAACCCCGTTCACATAGGTGACATCGAAATCATCAACCGCACCAAGGATCAGCAGCAGGTCTTTACCCTTCCAATCGCCCGGTATCTGGAACTCGGTTCGATACCAGAAGACGCCGATTCGGTTGTGCAGTCGATCATCGCCCGAGCCAAGACGACTCGGTATCGGAGTAGGCAGCCAACTCAGCCCCTGGTAATCACCGTGAAGCAGCTTGCTGGCGAACCCAGTGCCGGTTGGGTTTGGCGCGAACTGCCAGGTCGCCGGCAGTGTGATGGCGTGACGGCGGGCGATCGCCTGGTCAATCAGCTTTTTATTTAGTTTCGGCGGCCACAAGCCAGGGGCCATCAGCCTTTCATTGCCCGCTCGGATTAAATTCTTTCCTGTTCGGCGGTCAATCAGCTTAATCCATGCTCCGGTCTGGCGGTCGAAACCAAGCTCAACATAACGATTCTGTATCGTAATCGGGTTTGCACTGCCGGCACCAAGGGCTGCGGATATCGGACCGAGGGTCATCAGTAATATTCCAACTCCAAGCACGAACACCGGCGATCTGAATAGGACTATTTCCATAGCTCGATCGCATCCTCGCGCATCTTGGCGGCGGAAAGGGTCTCGGTAAAGAGGCGGCGGGCATGATCCAGCACATCGGGATGCTGTTCGGCCAGGTTTTGTTGCTGGCCTGGATCGGCTGTAAGGTCAAAGAGCAGGTCGTTGGAATGCGCGGTACCACCAAGTCGCTTTTCGGAGCCGTCCACCGCCGCATCGCTTTCACGTACCTGCCCTGGAAGCCGGCCGCTCAAAACGGCTGACCAGCGGTCGAAGGTAACCGTTGCTTGTGCAGATGCGGCGCCTCCTTCCAACGCATACGGCGAAGCAACTGCATAACTGCGGGCGGTGTCCTCCCCCTCAATAACGGGGCGAAACGAGACACCGTCCACCGGATCAGTGGGTTTCAAGTCGGCAAAATCCAGCAAGGTCGGCAGGATATCGGGCGGTTGCACGATAGCGGAGGTTCGCCGAAACTTGACATTCGGGTAGTGAATGATCCAAGGGATGTGATTGATCTCCTCATAGAGCGGAATGTATCGGAAACCCGATGGCTGAATCAACGACTTTCCAATGATGCCGTGTTCGCCGTGCAGGAACCCATGGTCGCTCGTCAAGAGAACCAGCGTGTTTTCCAGCAGCCCCAAATCCTCAATTTTTTCGAGCAGGCGTCCAACCCAGCGATCCACCAGCGTTACTTCAGCGGTATAGAGAGCGCGGCAGTGCTTCAACTCCTCCGGCGTGAGGAACTCGTCCACATACTCGTAGCGCGGGTAGTCCACCACATCGCCGTGGTAATTCGGGTCGAATTTGTCCACCAGCCATTGCGGGGGGTCCCATGGCTCGTGCGGATCAAACGCATCCACATACAGGAAAAACCGATCCAGTTCGCGGTTATCTTCCAGCCAGCAACAGGCAGTGGACATCGTTCGAGCGACAAAACGATCTTCTTCATACCGCCATTGGGTGGACAGGCGGTGGTGGGAGGCGGTCAATGAATGGGGCTGGCGCAACTTTGACGGATCGCATGGATAAGAGAGCGATTTCGGCGAGAGCTTCCAGCGATCCGATTCCTGCCCGCGGACCCACTCGAAGGCATCAAATCCGCGATCGAAATGATAACCGTTTTCCAAGATATGCGGATTATCTGCGATCATCATGCTGGTATAGCCAGCCTTCCGTAGCATATTAGATAGAACCGGCTCCTGTTGCGTCAGCGGCGCCCAAGGGGTATAGGTAAAAGTGTAACGGCCGGTCATTACATCGCGGCGGTGCGGCACGGTGGGAAAGCTGGCCGAATAGGCTCGATCAAAAACCAACGAGCGGCTGGCAAAGGCATCGATATGGCGGGTATCCGCCTCAGTGCCGCCGTAGCAGCCCAAAAAACCTCGACGTAAGGTGTCGCTGACGATCACGATAAAGTTCATTGAATGCTCCCAAATTCGCAAGGATGGATTTGTTTGATGAGCGATTCGTTACATCAAATGATGGGAAGTGCCCGAATTGCAGCATTGTATTGTAAAAGACAGCTACATCTGAATGACGACGACTTCCGCCTAGACATTTATTTTCTAATTCATTGATCCCCTTAAAATTCGATACCCAGCCTGATTTTCCTGCCGATTTTCCGGACTGGCCCGTCTAGTTGAAACACTCGGACATAAAATTTCCGTACACAAAAATTGTTGTGTCTGGATTCGCACCGGTTATTAATCCGGCGATAAATACCGTCATGCCGGACTTGATCCGGCATCCAGAGCCTTCTGGATTCCCGCTTTCTCCCCGCCTACGCTGGGGATGACAGGGAATGACAAATTCGGGATATTTAGTTACCGCGTTAATAATACCGGTTCGTCGTGCGGTGCATTCAGTCGGCAAAAGAGCATGGGGAGGAGCTGATTGTGGATTTAGTCCTATTTCACGCTATTAACGGTCTGGCGGGGGAGAATGATATCGCCGATGATCTGATGGCTTTTTGTGCCGTTTATATGCCGTGGGTTTTCATTGCACTGCTGGTGGGGTTATGGTTTACTCGTAAACCGATAGCGCAAGGCACCGTTCTAATTACCGCTGCCGCAACCTCGATCGCCCTCGCAATCGGCCAAGCCATCGGGTGGTCCATTCAGCGCCCGCGACCCTACGTCCACCATTCCGTTATCCTGCTGGTCGGCCGAACGACCGACTTTTCTTTCCCCAGTGACCACGCGACTTTCGCCTTCTCGATCGTCTGGCCGGTATTGGCGCAGCACCGTAAAATGGGCTATCTAATGCTGGCGATGGCGATCTGGCTCTGCTTTGCACGGGTTTTTGTCGGCGCCCACTACCCGAGTGACGTTTTTGTCGGCGCCGTTTTGGGCAGCGTGGTCAGCTTGAGCCTTTTACGTTTTTTACGGGACCGACGGGAGGATGTATTAGCTCCGGTTATCGGTTTCTTCCATAATTTGCACCTTGGATAGATCGAGGCGACCGGCCGAGTGAATCCGACCAGCCGAAACCACAAATCGCCCGACCCTATGTGGATGAGATATTTCGATCTGGGAGAACGGGCCGGTGCAAAGTTGAAAGCTCAGAATTCATTAACGGCTCACGCATCGTCGTCCTTGCTAACGGGGGTACAATCATTTCCATCAGCGGGCGGGGTTCAACCGGTGTTTGCGAGCACTCAATCCAACCCGAAAAATGACTACCCGGCCCGCAGTACCAATTTTTATGCAAGGAGCGATATGAATGCCGAGTTACGGGGTTGTGCACATCAACTACCTGCAGGCGGTTTTACTGGGATTGCTTCAAGGGCTAACGGAGTTCCTCCCTATCAGCAGTACGGCGCATATGGCGGTTATTCCTCAAATATTGTTTCGAATGCGCGATCCGGGTGCCGCATTTTCAGCCGTGGTGCAGTTGGGGCCGATCGTCGCGATCTTCGCCTATTTCTGGCAGGATGTAAAGAATTACCTCCGCGGGATTCTGGAAACCAAGACACCGATGAGGGGGTTAAAGGGCGGCAGTCTGGATGCAAAACTGGGTTGGTTCACGATTTTAGGAACAATCCCCCTCATCATATTCGGAGTCGCACTGGAACATAAAATAGATACCTCCTTCCGCAGTCTGAACTACATTGGGGCAAGCCTGGTTCTGCTCGGTCTCATCCTCTGGTGGGCCGAGAAGGTGGGCAAGCGGATCCTTCCACTGGAAAAAATTACCTTCAAGCAGAGTCAGGTCATCGGCTGGGCGCAGGTGCTCTGCCTAGTGCCAGGTGCCTCACGCTCAGGCGTAACCATTACGGCCGGCCTTTTCGAGGGCATGGACCGCGAAAGCGCGGCCAAGTTCAGTTTTCTATTGAGCATTCCGGCCATCACGGCAGCTGGAGTGTACAAGTTACAAGAGGTGCTTCGCAAGTCTCACCTGGGCCCGATGGTATGGCCGTATTTGTTGGGCTCACTGGTGGCGGGAATATTCGCCTATATCGTTGTCCGCTGGTTTATGAGCTATATGAAGGAGCACAACACCGGCATCTTTATCGCTTACCGGATCGTGCTGGGGGCTCTGGTGCTCGTTCTGCTTCACTCCGGATACGTGAAGGAGCGTGGGCCTAAAGTGGATAACCCAACGCCGGTCACTTATAAGATTTCGTATCCTGCGCGCTCGCTTCACTCTCAAAATCCCCCAATCCGTCGTATGTCCGGGAGAGCGGGAGTGGCGTTGCGGTCGGAAGGAGTTGTTCCGAGGAGCTAATTCTCATTAAATCCAGCAAAGCTGCCAATGTAGGGTTCCCGTGTCATTTCAGTGGCAGCCGATCTAAACATTGACGATAGCGCCCATTCTGACTATAATGACACCAACATGTTCATGAAATCATCATCTCGGGTACACCGAAGTCATCGGAAGATGCCGGCAGTGTCACGATGGCCGTTCGCCCTCTTTTCGCTCATCTTGTTGCCGCACCTCCGCCCCGCAAACCTGATTGCCAATGATCTCAATGACCTATTCAGTTCCCATCCATTACCCGGCGCAACCGTCGGTGTGATGGTTCAATCACTGCTGGACGGACAGGTATACTACCGGAAAAACGCCGATGCCGATCTGATGCCGGCATCCAATTTAAAGCTGCTGGTCAGTGCGGCGGCGCTCCACTGGTTGGGTCCCGCCTTTCGCTATCAAACTCAACTGCTCTACACCGGAAAAATAACGTCCCGGGGCGTACTCGAGGGGAATTTAATCCTGAAGGGCTCCGGTGACCCCAGTTTATCCACTGCTGATCTCATTCAGTTGGCGAACCGCGTAAAGAGAGACGGCATTCATCAAATCAGCGGTCGGATTGTGCTGGATAATCACATCTTTGACGATCGGCGTATCGGCTACGGGTGGGAATGCGATGACCTACCCTACTATTACGCGGCCGGTATAGACGGGCTGAACGTCAATCATAATCTGATGAGCGTTCAGGTGCTGCCCGGTCGGCGGGCGGATGACCCGGTACGCGTCTTGACGAAGCCGCTGCACACCTATTTTACGGTGGTGAATCATGCCGTTACCGTTCAGGCGGGTGACCCCTCTCACCTGGTGGTCACTCGTAAGCTGGGGCGCGATGTGCTGGTTGTGTCGGGCCAATTGGCCATGAATTTAAGTCCGAACCTATACCGGCCGACTGTCATTACAGTCAACAATCCAACGCGCTACATCGGCCTGTTGTTTCGCCACATCCTTATTCACGATGACGTTCGGGGATTGGTGAACCGATCTCGAAATAAGCCCTCCTTTGTGATCGGCACCACCCCGGTAGGCGCCAAACCGCTGGCGACTCACTATTCGGTGGCGCTTTCGAGATTGCTGCAGCTTATGAACCGCCCCAGCGATGATTTCATTGCAGAGTGCCTCTTGAAAACAGTAGGCACGGTTGTCAGTCATAAAGGCTCTGACCCGAGCGGAATTGCGGATGAAATGAGTTGGTTCAGCACATTGGAGCTGCCGGTTGATCAAATAAACGTGGTGGACGGGTCAGGACTGTCTCGTCACGATCTGGTGACGCCGCACTTTTTCTGTGACTTACTGAGCGATATGCGATTTTCATCCAACGTATTTACTTACGTGGAATCGCTACCGGTTGCCGGCCAATCGGGAACACTAAAGTACCGAATGCATGGGACACTTGCAGCCGGAAACTGCACCGCCAAGACCGGTTCGCTAGATCACGTCAGCACGCTCTCCGGTTACGTAACCACCAAAGATGGCGAGCCGCTCTGCTTCAGCATTCTGCTCAACAATTTTCTAACCAGTGACCGGCAGGCTGAGCGATTAGAGGATCGGGTGGTTGAAAAGTTGGCCGAGATTGATCGCTTTGTTTCAAGCGATTCGCACAAGGCCGGTTCCAAATAGCGGTTGCAATCCACGCTTGATCGATTGTGAATTTATTCCAGAGTCCATCATAAGGAGAATGATATGAAGCCTCGCGCTGATGCCAAATATGTAATTGGGGTGGATCTGGGCGGCACGAACGTTCGGGCCGGTGTGGTGGATCGGAACGAGAAGATCATCGGCCAGGATAAGCAGCCCTCCGATGCGAAAGCAGGCACCGACGTTGTGGTGGGTCGCATCGCCGACACCATATTGAAGGCGATAACAAAGGCGAATCTGCATCCGGAGGATATCGCAGCGATCGGTATGGCGGTACCGGGTCAGCATGATGTGGCAAACGGGGTGGTGCGGTGGGCGCCCAATTTCGGCGCGATGATGGATGACAAATTTCAGATGTGGCACAACGTGCCGTTGAGAAAGCGGTTGGAAGATCGCCTTTCCATATCGGTTGTTTTTGACAACGATGCCAATGTAGCTGCGCTGGGCGAGTTTCGTTACGGAGCCGGTCGCCAGGTACAAACGATGGTCATGTTCACGCTGGGAACCGGTATCGGCGGCGGAATCATAATCAATGGCAAGGTGGTGCAGGGAACGACCGGCGGCGGCGGTGAAATCGGGCACATGGTGATAATGCCGGGCGGGCGTCGTTGTGGGTGCGGAACTTACGGTTGTTTGGAAGCGATGACGGCGCGCGATGCGATCAGCGATCGGGCCGCGCGAAAATTATCGGAAGGCCGCCCCAGCCTGCTCTGGGATTTGGTGAAAGGGGATAAGCTCGCCCTCACGCCGGCCATCATTGATCAGGCAGCACGAGCGAACGATCCGATTGCGGTCGAGACGTTCCAGGAGACGGGTTACTATCTGGGTATCGGCGTGGCGAACTTAATCAACTTGATCAACCCGGAGATGGTGGTGGTCGGAGGTGGGATTGCGGCTGCGACCGGTTTGCTGGAGGCGACTGAGCGAAGCGCACGCGCTAACTCGATTCGCAGCATCGCGGAGGCATGCTCGATCGTGCGAGCGGAGCTTGAGGATGAAGCCGGCATCATGGGCGCCGCCGAGCTGGCGTCCCAATACGTGGCGGCCGGTTAATTCATCGTTAATTTGCAGGGGCCAAAGCGGTTGTATCGGTTGAGAGGAGAGGTTGGTCACTGAGCCGCGAAACAATTGCAATCGCTGTCTTCATCCTGACCTATTTTATCATCCTGGCCGGGGAAAATTCTCCTCGCAAATTGGACCGTCCGGCTGCCAGCTTGATCGGCGCCGTCTTGATGGTAGTGACTGGCGTCCTGACCCGCCACCAAGCGGCAGCCAGCATCGATTTGAGCGTCTTGAGCCTTTTGCTCGGGATGATGCTGCTGATCAGCTATTTCGTTCGTTCCGGTCTCATCTTATGGATGGCCGGCCGCCTGGTTTCCCTCAGCTCAAACCCGATACAGCTCTTATGGGTAACTGTCTGGGGCGCCGGCATCCTCTCCGCACTGTTCGTTAACGACACGATCTGTCTCCTGATGACCCCCCTCGTGATTGCAGCAGCCCGTTTTCGGCGGCTCAATCCAGAGCCCTACCTGCTGGCGCTGGCCACCTCCAGCAATATCGGTTCGGTGATGACATTGACCGGTAATCCACAAAATATGTTGATCGGGCAGTCTTCCGGCTGGTCATGGCCTGGCTTCGCCCTCTTTATGATGCCGATCGGTCTGGTGTGCCTAACCATCAACGGCGGTGTGATCCAGCTTTTTTACCGCAATGAGATTTCTCATCAACCATTCATCCAGCATCTGGATGAGCCGGTGGAAGTGGATCGCCACTTGGCGGTGAAAGTCGTCGTGGTGGTGGCTTTGCTGCTCATCGCCTTTTTGTGCGGCGCACCACTGGATATCAGCGCGCTCACCGCCGCGGTCGTCATTTTCGTTTGGGCGGGAGAGCCGCCCGAGAAAGCTTTCAGCGATGTGGATTGGTCCTTATTGATATTTTTTGCCGGGCTTTTCGTCGTAATGGGCGGCGTCACGCGGGCCGGCAATCAATGGATCCATCACATGATGCCGTTTGTTATCGGGGGGAATAGGGGGCGTCTGCAGCAGATCGCCGTGTTTTCCGCGATCAGCACCATCGGCAGCAATCTTTTCTCCAACGTTCCCTTTGTGATGTTGATGAAGACCTCCTTGATCAAGCTGCATCACGCTTCCCTGTTTTGGCTGGCATTAGCGGCCTCCAGCACATTCGCCGGCAATTTGACGATGATCGGCAGCGTCGCCAATATGATTGTGGCTCAGCGGGCAAAGGACGATTGCCCGCTGAGTTTTTGGGTGTTTTTACGGGTTGGGCTCGCCACCACCCTTCTGACAATTACCGCGAGCGTCTTGATGCTGTGGGTTGGGGCTAAGTACGGTTGGGTATAATAGGGTAATATTTTTTCAAAAAATATCCCCAGGGCTCCAATATTCGGTCAAAATACTTTATCTATCCTTAGGACAATTCGATGGTGGAACCACAAATTTCGTTTAAGAACATGCGTAAAGAGCGTATAGTAAAGGAAGATGGGCGCTTTCTCTATCTTTATCACTTTGATGAGAACGTCTCGGACAGTGACCTGAATCGCCCCGCCCCCTCCAGCGCATCGGCCGAGGATAAAAAGAGTTCGAAATCGCAAAAGACCGCCGGCGATTAAAAGGAGGAGTATCATTGTCCGAGCTGCGTTGGAATCCACTGCTGGAGGAATGGGTCATCACGGCAACCCATCGCCAGGAGCGAACCTTCTTTCCCCCGCGTGACTATTGTCCGCTCTGTCCCACTCGCCCCGGCGCTTTTCCGACCGAAATCCCGGCGCCGGACTATCAAATCGCTGTATTTGAGAACAAATTTCCCTCACTGCAGCGGAAGCCGCCAGCCCCATCCTTGGCCGATGACGATTTTTACCCGATAAGGCCCGCCGCCGGTGTCTGCGAGGTGGTTTGCTACACCTCCAACCATGACGTCGAGATGGCCGATCTGCCGTTGAACAAGATTGAGAACCTGATTGCGGTGTGGGTTGACCGATTTGTGGAACTGGGAGCGCGCGATGACGTCTCTTATATACTGATATTTGAAAATAAAGGCAAGGAGATCGGCGTTACGCTCTCTCATCCGCATGGCCAGATCTACTCTTATCCTTTCGTGCCACCCATCCCGGCCAAAGAGCTGGAGGCTGCCAATCGTCATCATGAGAAAACCGGTCGCTGCTTAATCTGTGATATTATGGGACGGGAGCTGGCCGACGCCAAGCGAATCGTATATGAGAACGAGGGCTTCGTCATCTATGTGCCGTTTTTTGCGCGCTACCCCTATGAAACGCACTTAGTAGCTCGGAACCATCAGCCTTCGCTTGCCTCACTTTCAATTAAGGAGCAGCATCATTTGGCCGTCGCACTGAAGACGATCACGACCAAATACAATCATCTCTGGGGCTTTTCGCTCCCCTACATGATGCTGATGCACCAGGCTCCTACCGATGGGAAGCACTACGAAGGAGCCCATCTGCACATCGAATTTCAACCGCCCTATCGAACGCCCGATAAGCTGAAATATCTGGCCGGATCGGAGGCGGGCGCCGGCGTATTTATCGTGGATACTCACGCCGAAGATACCGCCGCGACCCTGCGGAAATCCGAGCCGCAGTCGCTTCTGCCGATTGACCGGTAACCGCATTACAAATTGGAGCAAACAGGAGGGGGTGCGCCATGAAGATCGTTCGAGTTGAAACCTTCACCGTGGAGCCACGCTGGGTTTTCGTAAAAATAACCACTGACGAGGGGATTCACGGCTGGGGCGAATCGCTGGGCGACAAAGCACCGGTCATTGCCGCAGCGGTTCACAGCTATGAGGACGGCTTGCTCGGTCATGACCCTCGGCGGATTCAGCATCTCTGGCAAACTCTCTATCGAGGTGCATTTTGGCGCGGAGGGCCGGTGCTCAATGCTGCCATCAGCGGCATTGAAATGGCACTGTGGGATATTCTCGGCAAATCGCTTGGGGCGCCGGTCTACCAGTTGCTCGGCGGGGCGGTTCGCGACCGCATCCGCGTCTACTCCCGTCCCCATGGCAGCACACCGGCCGAGCTGGCTGAAAGCGCCTGCAAGCTGGTATCTCAGGGGTTTACCGCCTTTAAGCTCTGTCCGTTTGATCGGGTGAAGATGGTGGACCACTATCAGGTGGTGGAAGAGGCGCTGAGTCGGGTGAGCGCCATTCGCGAGGCGGTGGGATCCGGCGCTGATATCCTGCTGGATTTTCATGGCCGGGTGACGCCGGCGATGGCCGTCTGGCTGGAGGAGGCTTTACGTGCATGCCATCCGATGTTCATTGAAGAGCCTGCGCTGCCCGAAAATGTGGACGCGATGGCTAACTTGGCGCGCCAGTTTAAAACCCCGATCGCAACCGGCGAGCGCCTGTTCACCAAGTGGGGCTTTCGGGAGGTACTGGAGAAGTCGGCGGCCGCCGTTTTACAGCCGGATCCATGTATCTGCGGCGGCATCTTTGAGGCCCGCGCCATTGCGGCGATGGCCGAAGCCTACTATGTGGCGGTTGCACCGCATAATCCATACGGCCCTATCAATCTGGCTGCCGCCCTTCAAATTGACGCCTGCACGCCCAATTTTCTCATTCAAGAGTACGTACATCTCGGCGAAGGTTATCTGAAGGCGCCTTTTGAGGTGAGGGACGGCTACATTGAGCTGCCGAAGGGGCCGGGGTTGGGCATCGAGATGAATGAAGATTTTTTGAAATCGCGCTCGCTCCAGCTCAAGCCGGATGTGGGGCGTTGGTATCACGCCGACGATGGCTCGATGGCGGATTGGTAGGTCTCAGCTTAAGGGTAATCGGATTAGTTCCGCTGAAATAGGTCACGTCGACGCTCACGCTCCGTGTCGCGCTCCGCGATATCTTTGCGGCGGTCGTAAATCTTTTTGCCTTTCGCCAACCCGATCTCAAGCTTCACGAATCCGCGCTCGAAGTAGAGGGAGAGGGGGACGAGGGTCAGCCCTTTCTGTTCGGTATGGGCGCGCAGACGGTTGATTTCCCAGCGGTGCAGCAGCAGTTTTCGGCGGCGAGTCGGCTCTAAATTAAAGCGGTTCCCCTGTGGAAATGGCTGAATATGCATCCCGTAAATCCAGGCTTCATTACCTTCGATACGGCAGTAGGCTTCCTGCAGGTTGACCTTACCGCTCCGAATTGATTTCACCTCGGTACCGGCCAGTGAAATCCCAGCCTCGTACGGCTCCAGAATCTCGTATTCATGCCGCGCGCGACGATTGGTAACGACGAGATGTTTTGCTCCGCGCTCGGTTGTGGTGACAGGATGCTTGGGCATGGCGAAATTATACCCCCACGTGAATCCCATCAATCGGTGAATTCAGGCTAAAGGCAGCCGTAAGCGGTAAGATCGGCACTGGGTATGTCGACGGGTTGCAAAATGATGGATTCGCAAACCGGATTGCAAATTAAGTGACTTGTAACAATAACCTTTCGAAACGCATTAACGCACCGATGTCTTTTATCCGCCGATGTGATGGATTGTGGAAGGCTTGTTCATCTTGGTGTTATGCTGCAGTGCACGAGGGCGAGGCGTGGTGCGGATGTGATCACCATTATTGGCGGTCAGCAACCGTCGCAGCATTTGCCGCCCGCGATGTATTCGCGAGCGAACGGTACCGATCGAGGTGCCCATCGCGTTGGCGATCTCTTCGTAAGACATTTGATCCACATCACAGAAGAGAACCGCCAGCCGGAAGTCTTCCGGCAATGAGGCGAGCGCATTTTCAAGCGGCTCCGCCATGTGGGTGGTCAAAAAAGACTCTTCCGGATTGGGTGTGGGATCGGGGATATCGAGCGCCACGCCATCTTCCTCGTTCGTTTCACTGACCGGCTGATCCAGCGAAACCACCTTTTGACGCGGGCGGCGCCGCAGGCCGTCAATGAACAGGTTCGACAAAATGCGGTAGAACCAGCTTTCGAACGGCATATCTCGATGATAGGTTTGAAACGACCGGTAGGCTCTCAGATAAGCTTCCTGAAGCAGATCCTCGGCATCGTCCCGATTTCCGGTCATTCGATAGGCCATGTTGTAGGCTTTTCGTTTGGTGTTGGCTATAAGGCTCTCAAACTCCTGTTGCAAAGCCGGAGTTGATGTATTAGCGTTTAATGCGATTTGCTGCACACTCATATCGCTCTACCTCCTTCACTTGGCTCAAGTACATACAACCATTAACGTATAAGTGCTAGGTAGTACCAGTCCGTCCTATTTTCTTAGACGAGTGAACTGGCAAAAAGGTTTCATTGCGTCGGTAATTTATCGGATATCGCCAATGTCTCATTGGACAGTAGCTGCCGGAAGACCTTGGATACGCTCAGATAGGGGGACAGGCTCTTGCTGGTTTTGGTCAATACCAGCATCCCTTGCCAGGTTGCCAGCAGAAAGAGAGCGGTATCGTCCACCGGCAGGTCGTCCCGAAAATCTCCGGTACCCATCCCAGCCTGAAGGCATTGAGCCAGCTCGTCCTGCAGTTGCCGAAAGACGTCGGCGATGCGGCATCGGAACAGGTCATTATGCTCGCTCATCTCAACCGACAGGTTGCCGAACGGGCACCCCCCTTTGTTTAGGACCTGAAGCTGTTCCTGCGCAATGTTATCGAAAAAGGCAGCCAGTCTCTCCTTCGGCGGCCGGCTGCCGTCCTTTAAGGTTTCACCCAACGAACGCGAAAAATTGCAGAGTCTCTCTTCCAACACCGCAAGGCCCAGATGTTCTTTACTCTTATAATGGTAGTAAAAATTGCTTTTTGATACTCCGCTTGCGGAAAGTACCTCATCCAGGCTGGTCGCACGATAACCCTTGCGGTAGAAGAGATCGGTTGCCACTCTCAGGATTTTCTCTTTATTGCAGCAGCCATTTGCCATTCGACTCACCTCGCCCATCTAGACTTTCAAGAAATAGGAAGTATACCGGCGTCGGGACCTCCATAACCGCGCTCCAAACGACTAGGTAGTACTAGTACGTACTAAATTATTGTACCACCCATTTCAATATTTATCAATACAAATCAACCCTTTCATAAAATTTTTTTCGCACTTAGGGGCTTGTTGAAAAATCGCTGGAGTGTGCCGCTTCGTCATTCCCGCGAAGGCGGGAATCCAGCCCCTTGCCTACCGGCAGGCAAGGATGCCAAAGCACTGGTGTCCAGGTTCCGTTTTGAGGCCTCGGAATGACGGACCGAGGGTATTGCAGTATTTTTTATCATTCTTAATGGCCTTCTATTTCACCGAATTCAAAAAAGTAATACGAGAAATTAACACCTTATACCGAACATCGACTCGCACGCGACTCACCTCCTCCATCTCGAAAGCGATTTGGTCGTTTTATTCAAAAGTGACAGGATTTAACCGATTGAATGGTTAATTAATTGTTCACAGTTTCAAGCGGGCTTGCGTTGGGTTGATATAGGCTGATTGGCAGGCGTTAATTTGATTTAGGAGGAGAAAAACGTAAGTGAAGATCGTAACGATTATCGCCGCCATCATTGCCATGTCGTCACTGGCAGTTGGTCGCTCAATCGCGGAGCCGTTGGTGGACTATGTCAATCCGTTCATTGGCACCACCAATGGCGGCAATATGTTTCCCGGCGCCAGCGCACCGTTCGGGATGGTACAGTTCAGTCCCGACACCAGAGCGCCATCGGTTGGGTACGACTACAACGATCATCAAATTCAAGGATTCAGCCTAACCCATATGAGTGGAGTGGGGTGCACCGACTACGGTGACGTGTTTTTAACCGCCACCACCGGGCCGATTGAAACGAACGACGTTTCCGATTACGAATCGGGATTCAGCCACTCCACCGAAGCGGCGTCTCCCGGTTACTACCGGGTTCGACTGGACCGGTGGGGAGTAGGTGTGCGTCTTACTGCAACCACCCGCGCCGGAATGGCCGAGTTCCGGTTTCCTGCCGGGAGAACTGGCAACATTCTAGTTCCCATCAGTCACACTTTAACCAGAACCCTAGTGAGTCGGATTAAGATCGTCAACTCTACAACCATCGATGGATCGGTTACCAGCCAGGACTTTTGCGGCGCTCCGAGCCACTACACCGTTTACTTCGTGATGCAATTCAATCAGCCCTTTCAGCATCAGCAGGTTTGGGGTCATGGGAATGCGTCGGTGACTGGCAATTCGGCGGTTCAAAATAATGAGGTCGGCGACGTTGGGGCGGCCGTAAGCTGGAACTGCCCGCAGCCGAGGACGATCATCGTTCGAATCGGTATCTCATATGTGGATATTGCCGGCGCAGTTAAGAACTTACATCACGATATAAAGGGCTGGAATTTCAATCAGGTTCGGCTGGCCACGCTCCACCGCTGGGATAATGCTTTAGGCGTGATTAAGGTTCAAGGCGGCGACCACCAGACATTGACCAAGTTCTACACCAGCCTCTACCACGTGCTGCTGATGCCGAACACCTACAGCGACGTGGACGGCCGATACCTCGGTTTCGATGATAAAATACATCACGTGGCGCCCGGCCATATTATATACGCCAACTTTTCGGGCTGGGATATCTATCGAACCGAGGTGCCGCTGCTGGCCTTGATTGAGCCGCGCCGATTGGAGGATATGTGTCAATCCATCGTAAAGATGTATCAGTACGGCGGCTGGATCGACCGCTGGCCGCAAGACAATACCTATACCAACGTGATGTGCGGCAGCCCGCTCACCACCGCGATGGTTACCGCCTGGACCGCGGGCCTGCACCGATTTGACATCCACACCGCCTATCAGGGTATGTGGAAGGATGCCACCGAACCGGCGCCTCCCGGCCATCCCTACGCGGGTGAGACCGGAATTACCTACCTCAATCGGTTGGGCTATATCCCCTATAACCGGATCGGCTACGGGGCGGTTTCACAGACGGAGGAAGATTGCTACGCCTACTCGGCGCTGGCTTTACTCTCGTCGGAGCTCGGCAATTCGGGTAACGCCCGTATTATGGCGCACCGCGCACTTCTGTATCGCAATCTGTTTGATCCTAAAACCGGCTTTATACGGCCGAAAGCGGCCAACGGTTCCTGGCTGTCGCCGTTTAACCCGAACAGCGGCCACGGCTACGTCGAAGGGTCGGGATGGGAGTATCTCTGGTTCGTACCGCAGGATGTGGCGGGCCTGATTCACCTGCTGGGCGGCGATAAGCCTTTCAACGCAAAGCTGGATGAGTTCTTTAACGGGCATCACTATGATCCCTCTAATGAACCCGATCTGCAGGCGCCATTCCTCTATGACTATTCGGGCGAGCCCTGGAAAACGCAGGCGCTGGTGCGTGCTCTGGTCTCCAGTGCTTACCATAACAATCCAGCCGGGTTGCCGGGAAACGACGACTGCGGCACCATGTCGGCTTGGTATATCTTTTCAGCGATCGGCTTCTATCCGACCGACCCGGCTCGGGATGATTATGAGCTGGTCAGCCCGATCTTCTCTCAGGTGGAGATGCGGGTTGGCTTGAACCGGCATCGAATGATCGTAACCGCCTATAATGTATCGAAGCGGGATCGGTACATCGAAAAGGTCTCTCTCAACGGTAAAGCGTGGGAACGTCCATGGATTTCCTTGAAGGATATCGAGGATCGAGGAAGGCTTTACTACCGGTTAGGTCACAACCCAAATAAGTCCTGGGGCGTATCGGAGAAGGTGAGACCACCGTCCCTTTCCACGAGTGGTGTTTGAAAATGATTAGGCTGGAATTTCGGCTTTAATCACATAGGTCGTTACGAAACAGTTCAGTTTTACGGGAATTTTTGGAGCGCGATGGATTTCACCACCGTCCTGATTTTCCCCCTGAGAGGTGTTAAAAAGATAGGGTCAAGCCTTGAAGGACAGCCGACGACCCCCATCCTCACCTTCCCCCTAGGAGGGGGAAGGGATTCACTCGCGGATAATCTAATCTCCCTCCCCCTAGGAGGGGGAGGGTTAGGGTGGGGGTGGATTGTGTAATCGAGAATGATTCCCGCAAAACTGAACTCATACGCTGTTACCGGTAGTACATTTCCCAACTGGCGAAAGGGTACAATTCAAATCAGCGTTAACAACCTCATCGTTTGGGTACTGGGTCATAGGTTCCTAAAGGCACATTTGCACGGCAAGACCATATTCTTCGAATTGTTAGGTTAAGGCCTCGAAATATGCCAAAGCGATGCACTGCCTCTATTGAGTACTCAGAACAGGTCGGACGATACCGGTATTCGACATAGCCTTTAAGATGCGGACTAATATGGACTTGGTAGAGGCGTACTGTTGCAATGTAGAGTCTGACCGTTACTTGATCTGATGGCTTCCGGCAAGCATCAATTCGGGTTAATAATATTAGTAATAGGGAAAATGTTAGCCATGTTTGTGGCCTTTTCAGGGATTTCCGCAATGGGGGTATTTTGCACTTGCCTGTAAACGACCATTTCGGCAATGTGGGCAACGTACGATCCGAGCCTTGTAAGTAGTCGTGAAACGACGCCGACCCCTCTTTTCAGACACCTTAGGATCGGGAGCCGCCACCTGCATCGTCGCCGGTTTGGTGGACCCTGCGCTCCGATCGGCTTCGCTGCGCTTTGCCTCACTTCGCTCAGGCCCCACCAAACCCATCATCTCTTTAAACTTCAAACCACTACCGTTCATCTTGAAACCTCCTCGCCCTCTACACGAATTGTAGCAGAGAGGCTGTTTCACTCATGTTGACACAGAGGGAGTACATTTTTCAGTAATTGCATGGAGCCCCTCAATTCAATACATAACGACATTTATTTTTCTATGTTGGCATTGCTCTCAGTGCAGAAAGTGCCGAATTCCGGTAAATACCATCGCAATCCCATGGCGGTCGGCCACCTCGATAGTCTCCGCATCCTTCACCGAGCCACCGGGCTGGATGATGGCGGTAATTCCGGCCACCGCCGCCACCTCCGGCCCGTCCGGGAAGGGAAAGAAGGCATCGGAGGCCATCACCGCGCTTTTTGCCTTTTCACCGGCCTGGCCAACTGCCAGCCGAACCGATTGAACCCGATTCATCTGACCCGCTCCCACACCGATCACCTGCCGGTTTTTGGTGAAGACAATCGCGTTTGATCTCACATGCTTGACCACCTTCCAGGCGAAGAGAAGCTCGGCGATCTCCTCGTCGGTCGGCGGTCGTTGAGTCACCATCTTCAGATCGCTGGCGGTTAGCACGTGATGATCCGGGTCCTGGGCCAGCAGTCCGCCGGTAACCCGCTTCAAATCCACCGGCTCGTGACTTCCATCCCACTCCTGCAGGGAGGCAACCTCCATCAAACGAAGGTTTGCGCCCCATTTTTTCTTCTCGGTCAAGATCGGCAAAGCGGCCGGCTCGTACCCCGGCGCGATAATCGCCTCAAAAAAGGTGTTTTTGCCGGTAATGAACTCGGCGGTGGCGGTATCCAATGTGCGATTCACCGCCAAGATTCCACCGAATGCGGAGACCGGATCGCCTTCCCGCGCCCGTTGAAATGCCTCGGCCAGTGTGGCTGCCACCGCCACCCCGCATGGGTTGGTATGCTTAATGATCACCGCGGCCGGCTCATCCTTTGCCCACTCCTTCACTGTTTCCAGGGCCGCGTTGATGTCGTAAATGTTGTTAAACGAAAGATCCTTGCCATGAATTTGTCGGGCATATGGAGACCTTGAATCAAC
>JAMCWF010000027.1 GCA_023481295.1 Armatimonadota bacterium
GCCGCTTTCAGCATCTTAAAACCCGGCGATTCCAGCCAGATCATGCGGGTTGCAGGTTGAAACGACTTTTCCACCGACTCGATATCGCCGGCATCGAAATAGGAAAACTTCACCCCCCGCGCGGAGAGGACCTTTTCGCAATAACGATAGGTTCCTCCGTAGAGATCGCTCATTATCATGGCATGGTCGCCGGGTTTTAAGATGCTGAAAGCGGCGGCGACGGCCGCCATACCGGACGGAAATGCGTAACCGGATGTGCCCTCGCCTTCCAGAGAGGCCAGGCACTTCTCAAACGCGGTGCGGGTGGGGTTGGCTAACCGGCTATACATATAGTGCGGGGGCGATTCGATACTGCTCCAGGTAAAAGTGGAGGTCTGATAAATCGGCGTTACGGTTGCGCCGTCGCCCGGATCGGGTTCCTGGCCGACGTGGATAGCGCGCGTGCTGAATCCAAGGGGGGCATTTTCAGGAGCCATATCTCATTTGTCCCTTCATTTTTCAAGTAGTTGGAGCGGCGTTTGATGGAAAGTAAAATGACTTGGATTAAACTTTAAATCGAATGTGCACGATGTCGCCGTCTTGTACGATATACTCTTTGCCCTCCAGCCTCATAGCACCGGCCGCTTTTGCTTCCTCCCAGCCACCGGCCTGGCGAAACGCTTGAAAAGGCATCACTTCGGCTCGGATAAAGCCACGCGCAATATCGCTGTGGATTCTGCCGGCCGCGGCCAGCGCGTTTTCACCGCGACGCAACGTCCAGGCTCGTACTTCATCCGATCCGACCGTAAAGAAGCTGATGTAACCCAGCGCGCGATAGATGGCTTGGATGAGCTGATCCCGAGCCGGCGTTTTAATCCCCATCGCCTCCAAAAATTCCATCTCCTCCATCGGATCCATCTGGGCGACCTCCATGTCGATTTTTGCGCAAAGCTTTATCAGTTCAAGATGGTTGGACGATGCGTAATGCTGCATTTCCGAGATGGGATCGCTATCCGGCTTGCCGATCTCGTCCTCCGACAAGTTGGCAACCAAAATGAGCGGCTTTTGGGTGACGAAGGCCATGCTCTTTACCGAGCGCCACTCTTCGGCGCTCAGATCCATGGTTCGAATAGGTTGCAGCGCCTCCAGGTACTTCCGGACAAGCTGAAGGGTGCTAAGCTCAGCCGCTTCGGCGGCGGGTAGGTGCTTGGCACTCTGGTTCTTCAGCAAACGAGCGATCCGGTTCTCCACGATGGTGAGATCGGCGATGAGAAGCTCTTCGGTGACAAGCGTGACCTGCTGGATGGGGCTGAGCGGTTCGGTGACAATCGATTCGGTGTCCGCGCTGAACGCTTGGACGACCAGCACCAGCGCGTCACTGTTACGAATGCCTACAAAGAAGTCGGTGCCGAAACGCTGCGTATGTGCCTCCGTCTTTTCAATTCGGGCGGCGCCGTCGCTCACCTCAATGGTGGCCGGCATCTGCTTTTTGGGTTGGCATAGGCGCACCGCCACTTCGAAGCGCTCATCCGGGACCGGGATCACGCCGACGTGCACCTCATTTTCACGAGCGCCATAGGCATGGGTGGCGGCGTTCTGACGGGTTAATGCATTAAAAAGAGTGGTTTTTCCTACCTCTGGTAGTCCAATTAAAGCGGCTTTCATCGGTGCTCCTCAACGTTTCAAAATTGCGGTGTTGCCAGTGTGCGCTGCGTTCGGTGGAGGCGCTGCTTGATCGGCTGGCGGTGACATGATCTGCCCGTAATACAGCACGTCACCTGCTTCAGCGGACGGATGATCCCACGGTGCAAACCACCCCACCCATATGATAAACAGAATGATGATAACGATCGGGATTGCTCTCAATGCGTAATTCGGCAATTTTCGTACCTTTTTCCGAGATGGTCTCATTGCAGCTTCCAGCCGTTCAACACCAAGCTGAGCAACCGGTTTGCTCCCAACTTATCGAGGGGGCGATTGTTGTTACCGCATTTCGGGGATTGCACGCAGCTCGGGCAACCCTCCTCGCACGGGCAGAGTTGAATACATTCGGCCGCAGCCGAAAGCAGCTCAAATGCGCGCTCAAAGGCCGCATCGGTTATGCCGGCACCACCCGGGTAGGCATCGTAGATAAATATCGCCGCGCCGCCGATGTCAGGGTGGAGCGGGGTGGATACTCCGCCCACATCCCAACGGTCGCAAACCGAGATGATCGGCATAATCCCGATGGCGGCGTGCTCAGCGGCGTGGATCGCACCGGCCAGATCGTAACCGCCTGAAATCAGATCGGACGTCACTTCAGGCGACAAAGCGAGCCAAAGCGCTTCCGTTTCAAACAGACTGGGTGGCAAATCGAGCTCCTTACGGGCGATGACGCTCTCGGTTCGGATATCCATTTCTTTGTACCCGATTACCTGCGATTGCACAACGACCTCACCGAAAGCGACATTGGTATTGAGCAGCTTAATGCGCTTCCGTTCTGATAAAACCGTAATTTGACTGATCACCAAGGGTTCGGTGTAGTAGTTGAGATCGGCGCGGTTGGCGAGCGCCTCTCTTCGGTCAATATCTAATTTTTCAATCAGGTAGGTTTCGCTCTGGTGAAGGTAGACGGCGCCGGTATGTACCGTCTCGAAGGCGCGGCTGGAATCAACCTCTCCGATCAGCTCACCGGCGTGGGAGGCATCAATGATCGAGTAGTGATCCGCGCCGGCCGAGCGGATGCTGAAATCCCCGGCCGGAAATCTACCGCCTTGATAATACCAGCGATCACCCCGATGGGATAAAAAGCCGGCCTCCTCCAGGTCACATAAAAGTAAGGATGCTTGATCTCCGAAGAGCGCCAGGTCATTTTCCTGAATCGGCGATTCATGGGCGGCGCAGATGAGATGAGCGCCTAAAATGCGGCGATTATCGATATTGATCACCACCAGCTCGATCGGCTTACCGAACAGCGCTTCCGGATGCCGTATCAGGTATTGATCCAACGGATTATCGGTCGCGATTAAAATATTGAGCGCCTCACCTTCGGAGCGTCCGGCTCGGCCCGCCTGTTGCCAAGTGCTGGTAATTGTGCCGGGATATCCAGCTTGGATGGTAGCATCCAGGCCGCCGATATCCACTCCAAGCTCAAGCGCATTGGTGGCGGTAACCCCGATAAGGCGGCCATCAAACAGGTCCCGCTCAATTTTACGGCGCTCGGAAGGCGTATAGCCAGCACGATAAGCGGCCACCTTGCTCCGTAGCGCAGGCCGGCTGCGACCGAGCTCTTGCTTCGCATACCGCAGGATCAGCTCAGCGCTTTTCCGCGCCCGCGTAAAGACGATGTTTCGGATGCCTGTAGCGACCGACCTGGCAAACAGATCGGCCGCTTCGATGTGAACGCTCCGTCTCTCCGATTTATCGCGGCCAATGAGCGGTGGATTCCACAGGACAAAGGTCCGGCTTCCACTGGGAGAGCCGTTGGTGCACACCGTTTCGGCCTTGTAGCCGGTCAGCTTTTCCATCAATTCAGCCGGATTGATCAGGGTGGCTGAGCAGGCGATAAACTGAGGGTTTGCCCCGTAAAGGGCTGCAATTCGTCTCAGCCGCCGCATAATTTGAGCGATATGGGCGCCGAAAACACCCCGATAGGTGTGCAGCTCATCCAAGATGATGTATCGCAGCTTTTCAAAAAAGGCGGACCAACTGGTGTGATACGGCAGAATACCACAGTGCAGCATATCGGGGTTGGAGAGCACGATATGAGCGGTACGCTTGATGAAGGCGCGCTCCGATTTGGGGGTATCGCCGTCGTAGGTGGCGGCCAATACCTGAGGATGCAGATTCCAGGCGGCCAGTTTGCGGAGCTGATCTTGGGCCAGCGCTTTGGTCGGGAAGAGGTAGAGTGAGCGTTCCCGCTTGGGGGAAAGAGCAGCGCATAAGGATGGGATCTGATAGCAGAGGCTTTTGCCGCTTGCGGTGGAGGTTGAGATCACCACATGGTGACCGGAATTGATAAAATTAAGCGCTTCGAGTTGATGGGAGTAGAGCTGCTCGATGCCCATCCATTTCAAGCGCTGAGTGATGACCGGCGGGTACTCTGGAAGGTTGGGCGCCCGTTTCGCTTTTCGTGGCGGGATGCGCTCAATGTGCGCGATCTGATCTCGATAATCCGGCTCGAGTTGTAGCTGCTCAATAAACTCGTCCAGGCTCATGCCGTCGGCCGCTTGCGCACTCGCTCCACCAGCTTAACCAGCGATATGCTGGCGAAGTATAGGCCGATTACCGGCAAGATCATCATCAACATCGTGAACGCATCGTTGGATGGAGTCACGATTGCTCCCACCACCGAAATGCTAACCACCGAATGCCGCCAGTACTTCACCATCCCCTTCGAGTTAATAATGCCGACCCAGGCCAGGAACATCAGCACGACCGGCAATTGAAATACCAGTCCGAATGCGGCCAGCATCTTGAGGACGAAGAGCACATAGGTTTCTGGATCCTGATAAAGCACTGCATTGGGGAAGTAGTTCACGTACCCGATGAACCAGTGAATGGCAAACCGAAGCAATAGATAGGCGATTGTCACACCGGCTAGGAAGAGAAAAATGGAGAGTGGGGCGACGAATTTCAGCGGTTTCTTTTCCTCACGGGTGAGCGCGGGTGCAATAAAGAGCCAAAGCTGCCACGTTATAAATGGGGCGGCCAGTACGAAGCCGGCAATGATGCTGATCTTCAGCACGACGAAAAACGGCTGGTGGAACGACGTGAAGACAAACTTCCAGTTCGGATGCTGTTTCATCAAAATCAGCATCGGGCGGGCGAGGAAGTCGTAAAGCGGCTGGAAAAAAATGTAACAGATGATGGCGCCCAGAACCAGGGATACCATAGACCAGATGATACGGGCGCGAAGCTCGCCCAGGTGCTCGGTAATATCGCCTCGGCGTTCAATGCGGTCACGCCATTCCTGGTTATCGCGCGGAATTCTTCTTAGTGAAGAAAAAATTGAAATTCACCACCCATTTGAGATATTGAAAGTCGCCTTTTGCCTGCCAACCGCCCGTTTCAGGATATTAATCCGGCGATTAGATACCGTCATGCCGGACTTGATCCGGCAGCCAGAGCCTTCTGGATTCCCGCTTTCGCGGGAATGACAAATTCGGGATATTTATTTGCCGGGTTAATATCCAATTATTTATTAAAATGGGCGGCAATCGGTAATGGAAAGTACAACTCTGGCCGAATTTACCAGCCAGCCCCGATGCCGCCCCGCGCTCATATCATTCTACCGACCAGCCATCAATCCGATGGTACCGTCGTATTTATAGACTGATATGCGTCAACTCAGTGGTCAAGGTGGATTTCAACGTGATCTGCGATGTCTGCCTGCGTTGTCGATTGAAGTTAGGCGCTCCGTAGCCCATCGTCGGGTATCGCCGATTGTAGGCGCCGCGCCGGCCTCCCATCATCATACCGGGGAATCCGGGTGGAGCACCGCCGTAAGGGGCGCCCGGGAAGCCCCGCCCCGCAAACGCGCCACTTCCCTTCATCGGCATTCCAGGTCCGCTCATATACGGAGCACCCGCCGGGCCGGCGCCCCGATATCCGGAAGCGGCCAGCGCGCTCATCTCCGCGCCTATGGGTGGCCCGGCCATGCCGCCATACGCCCCAGCGCCCGTCATTCCGGGATAGCCGCCTACCATTCCCGGCGCATTCGTTACAAATCCTTGGCCGGCAACCAGCTTGCCCTGAATTTGCAAGGTTCGGTAGACCTTCACCAGAGTCCCAGAGCGGTAGGCCAAATAGATGACGCGCTGGAATTTGATGTGCGGCGATTCGATCTCGGTCGTGCCGAAGATGACATGGTCACGCGGCGTACCATTGTAAGTCTGGACGATTTTAGCGGTCGGGTAGCCGCCCTGCCATTCCAGGTCAACCAGTTTATTTTGGAGCGTGACCTTGGGCTGCTCGTTCGGTGGAGTGCCCGGAATATCGATCGGCACGTTGCTTTGCGTCCATACATCACCCACCATTCGCGGCTCTTGGGGCAAAATCGGAAGATCGATCGAGGTATTCACCGGCAAGCCGAGCTGAGCGAACTGCTCGAAAGATTGGTTCCCGGTTTGATAGAGCACGTTTCCCAACGGATCGAGCTGTTGGTAGAGGGATTTGGTGAGCTGGCTGGGGCTGAATTCGATCTGCTGTCCGGATCGCTTAATGGTGAGCGAGGTGAGCTTATTTCGAACGATTGCTTGATCGTTTCGATAGAGATCGTCCACCGATAGGTCTAGATCGCTCTGCTGCGCGATCAACTCACGATTTCCGGTGCCGCCCGCGCCGGTCGTGGTGCCACCGACCAGCTCCACCGCTCCGTTCCGCTTATATTTGGCCTCTTCACCCAGCCTAAAATGGTAGCGAAGCACAATCGGCTCTTCACCGGGATTGATGCGGTTTTGGACACGAACTTTTACTGAGCTTGTCTGCTGGGCAACGCTTTCAACCCCTTGACTGCCGCCGGAAGGTACAAAAAGGGTTGCCGAGATGGTATAAATCCCATCCTTAACCCCGTTTTCTTTCGGGAAGGTCATTCCCGACTCGATTGGTTTCTTCGTGTCCCAGTAGAAGTCAAAGTTTTGGCCCGGTTTTGCGTCCTCTATCTGCTTTCGTGTGGGACCCTTGGCCTCCACAAACTTACCGTCAATGGAGTAGACGACATAACCCCCCACCGGAATGCTTGCCAGCGGTACCTCAACAGCAACGACTTCCCGCACCGTTGCACCGTCGGGCGGCTGGCGGATTGTAAATGGAGCTTGAGCCAGCGCTGATAGTGAACAGACGAGCGCCGCTGCAATGATTGAACCGCTTGCTGCCAATCGAATGCTCATCGGATCGTTTCCCTCCTCGTCAATGATCGCCTATTGACAGGCCCTTCTGAAGATGGCGCTTCCTCTCTCATCCGTGCCGGTGAACGGGCGCCGCTTATCATTGATAATCAATACTTTTCCGCTCCATAGTGTAACATATCACTCTAGAATGTGTCAATCAGTTATGGCTTTGGTGTGTTGTCGCCGGTGCTGGGTTTGACACTAAACATTAAGATAGGCTAAACTTTTCCCGATACGGAACTGCCACTTTTTAATACCCGCTCAGATTATGAGCAGTTCCAAAGAATAATGAGAGACCGGAAACCGCATCGTTTTTTCGTTTCCGGCTAAGGAGGTGGCTCGGTGTTTTATCGGGAGAGCGGCATCGCTGGAACGAAAGTTTCGGCGATCGGCTTTGGAGTTTGGACGGTTGGGACCCAAATGTGGGGAATCAAGGAGGATATAACCGGAATTTCGCTGCTACAGCAGGCCTACGATCTGGGAATTACGTTTTTCGATACCGCCGATGTATATGGGGACGGTCACGGTGAAGAGCTGGTTGCCTTCGCTCTGGGTCCGCAACGGGACCACATCGTGATCGGGACCAAGTTCGGATACGACTTCTATAAATACCCAGGAATTCAGCCGGGTCAGCGTGAAAGGCCGCAAAACTGGTCACCTGGGTACGTAAGGATCGCGTGTGAACGGAGCTTGAAGCGCCTGCAGACCGACCGGATTGATCTCTATCAACTTCACAACCCTCGGATCGGTGAAATTCAGCGTGACGACCTGTTCGCCCTGCTT
>JAMCWF010000044.1 GCA_023481295.1 Armatimonadota bacterium
GATCGGATCGAAGTGGTACGTCGCGGCAGCGTTCGGCGAGCCAAGCTCTACTACCTGCGAAGCAAAGTCGGCAAAGCGACCCGTATTAAAGAGGATACCAGCGCATTTCTTGGCAATGGAAAATAGGTGAAGCCGTTCGCTGTCGGCGAAAACAAATTAGGGAAAGGCAAACGACAATATGACCCCAGAGGGTAGCGCAACCGAGTGGCTTGCCAATTTGAGCATCGGTTACGTGGTAATAATTGCAGCCGGGTTGACAATTGCCCGGCTGCTTCTTTATCAAAACCAGGATCACCTCTCACAGAGTATCTCGGAGCTGCTGGCGCTCATAATTGCGGGAATGCTGGTGTTTCTGATTATTCGGCCGTTCTTTGTGCAGGCATTTTACATCCCTTCCGCCTCGATGGAGAATACGCTGGAAGGTCATAATGCCGGGTACAGCGACAACCGCTATTATGCCCATACCATCCACGACCACATATTCGTCAACAAGCTAGCATATCGCTTCGGTCCCCCCAAAAGGGGCGATATCATCGTTTTCAGGGCGCCTAAATCGGCCGATTTAGGTGGTGGCTTTAAGCATGAGAACATTCTCATTAAAAGGGTGATCGCGGTTCCCGGTGATACCATTTTGATAACCAACGGCCATGTCTATGTGAATGGGAAGGCGCTGGTCGAGCCCTATATCCTCGGCCCGATGGACACCAATTTGTCCGATACGAAGTACGCGCAGAATAATCCCTACCATCTCGGCCCAAACGAGTTCTTCGTTATGGGTGATAACCGAAACGACAGCAATGACAGCCGATTTTGGGGACCGGTATCGCGAGACCGGATAATCGGGAAAGCGGAATTTATCTTTTGGCCGCTATCCCGAATTCGCGATTTGTATTAGGTGTGGGGATGGCAAAGACGGTCGAGGCGCCGGATTCGCTCGGAGAGATGGATTGGTGGCGGGAAGAGAAGCTCGCACGATCCAGAGGATATTCTCGAATTGCCGGCATTGACGAAGCGGGTCGCGGACCGTTGGCCGGACCGGTGGTGGCGGCCTGCGTGGTTTTAAACCACGATTTTTCCCTTCATCCGCAACTGAATGACTCGAAATTGCTTTCCCCCCTCACACGCGAACATCTCTACCGGTGGATCGAAGAGCAAGCGATCGCCATTGGGGTGGGAAGAGCCGAGCCTGAAGAGATTGACCAACTGAATATCCTACGCGCCACACATTTGGCAATGCGGCGTGCCTGGCTGCAAATTACGCCTGCTCCCGATTTCGTGCTGATTGATGGGCTGCCGGTCAGCTCTTTCCCGTGCCCGCAGTGTTCCATCATAAAGGGCGATCGCTGCAGCGCCTCCATTGCGGCTGCCTCCATAATTGCAAAGGTAACGCGTGATCACCTGATGGAGGAGTATGACCGCCTATACCCGAATTACGATTTCAATCGGAATAAGGGTTACCCCACCGCAGAACATTTAAGGCGGCTTCGGCAGCACGGCCCCTCCGCGATCCACCGCCGCTCCTTCAATCCGATTGCTCAACTCTCAATCGCTTTCGATAAAACCTAGCCATGCCAGAGCGGATCGGTCCCATGGGAGAAAAAGCGGTGGCCGCCATTTTGGAGCGCCAAGGGTGGACCATATTGGCAACCAACTATCGGTGCCGCCAGGGTGAAGTGGATATCATAGCCCGTGAGAGAGAGGTCATTGCGTTCGTGGAGGTAAAGACGCGGCGGGATTATGCCGGCGCTGCGCCGGCCGAAGCGGTGGATATCCGCAAGCAGGCGCGAATTGTGGCGGCCGCTCAGTGCTTCCTCGCCGAAGGTGAGTTTGGAGAGGTGGATTGCCGGTTCGACGTCGTTGAAGTTTGGGTGCAGCCAAATGCACGATTGCGCATTCGGCTGCACCGCGCTGCATTTGAAGCCCAGGAATGATAGGTCGCCGCCGTCATGCCGGCTTATTCTCCAGTGGAACCGGCCCCGATCGGTAATGCGTTCACCGGTATGATCTTCGATTCGGTTGGCTGATTTTTCTCGCTCACCCAGATGCTGTTGGAAAGCTGGGTGACGTAGTCGCGCGTTTTAACCAGATGGCGCTCGATCAGTTGATGCCCGTAGGCGCGGAAGAAGCTGGTTAAGTAGTTGCGCTCAAAGATCGGCCGGATAACGCGCTTCCACTGGTATATTTTGCGCATCGCGGCAAAGGTCTCATCTTGCAACTGGCGCGGAGACATGCCCATCGGCCAATAGACGGTATGGTGGGCGTCATACCGGCTCCAGTTATAGTCGAAAATCCGCCCTTCCTCGTGGAGCTGCTCAAAGTAACGGGTACCTGGCAAGGGGGTGAGGATCATGAATTGAGCGCTGCTGATATTGTGCTGGATGACAAAGTCGGCGGTCGCTCGAATGGATTCCACCGTGTCGCCATCCGCACCGAACACGAACATTCCATGTGCCCTAATGCCATGCTCATGGAGAACGCGCACCGCTTCCACAATCTGCTCGATGGTCTGCTTCTTGTTATACTCCTTCAGTGTCTCCGGATTGATCGATTCAAACCCCAAGTAGAGCATTATGCAGTTCGTGCGCCGCATCATATCTAGCAGCTCAAGGTCGCGATAAATTTCGGTGACTCGAACCTGCGCCGTCCACGCTTTGGGTACCACGTTTGCCCGAAGCATGTTCTCCAGCAGTTGCTTGGTGCGCTTGTTGTAGGCGTTAAAGTTATCATCGTAAAAGAAGACGCTGGAGAAATTGTGCTTGTGAAGCCGCCTCAGCTCGGCGATAACGCCCTCCGGGTCATCGATATCAATTGAGCGGTAGCGCATCTTTTGGCCGAACATTTCAATGACCGAGCAAAAGGTGCAATCGAATGGACAACCGCGCGAGGTGATGATGGGCACCACCCGTATCCGCTCCTTCCCAACGATCGAGTTTAAATCGGGGAATGGAAGCCGATCAATGTTTTGGACGGTCTTATCGGAGTTGATCCGCTCCTTGCGTTGCGGCCGAAGTGTTTCGCCCAAAATGGGGTCGAGCTTCTGACCATCCTCAATCGCCTGCATCAGCGGAACGATCAGATCCTCCGCTTCACCTCGAATGACGTAGTCGCAGACCGGCATTTTGATCTGAAAGCGCTCACAAAAGCGGGAGTCGAACGGCTCATTCGGTAAAAAGGTAACGTGCACGCCACCGATTGCAACGATCGCCTTCGGGTTGCGCTGCTTAACCAGGCTTCCCAATCGGTATGCGGCAATCGCGGTCGAAGTGGTGGTGGAGATACCCACAAAGTCAGCGGAGCAGACATCGGCCTCATCAATGGGGGCGATGTCCTCGCAGTAGATTCGTATATCATCATAACCCTCTTGCCGAAGCACAGAGGAGAGAATTGGCAATCCAAGACGAGGTAAGCGGACGCGGCTGTAAACGTGGTAACCGGGAGCTCGCGGCTCGACCAGTACGATCTTGTTGATTCGTTTCACGGTATAACCTCCTTCAACAACCGACAAGCGGGATGGAGATTGTGAAAGCAACTCCCCTCCTTGCAGCGACATAGGGACAAGAACAAGTCGCCAGCCGGTGCAGCAATCCGCTTGCTGGTTCGCTTCGGCTCAATTGTCCCCATCGGTGGTGATAGGGCTGGTATAATAAATCCAATCAGCAGCAACTCAGTTAGTGGGTGGTTCCAACTCGTTATATGGGGCACACTTGAGCGCGAGTGCTATACTATTATAGACGATCGCATCGCTTTTCACGATACTTCGTCATAAACGTAAGAGTTCAGTTTAAAGGGAATCTTGTTTGGTGACGGGAGCATCACCTCCATCCTCGCCTTCCCCCTGGAAGGGGGAAGGAACTCGCGCGCGGATAATCTATTCCCCCTCCCCCTATGAGGGGGAGGGGTGGGTTGTGTAATCGAGTATGATTCCCGTAAAACTGAACTGTTACTCATAAACATTACCTTGATAATACCAATGAGCCTCCTATTCTAGTCGAATCGGACTTCGGGATGAAGGCCGTCGTTCACTCCTGCTTCGTAAGAATTTTGACTTTCACCGCCGTTTTTGGTGATTCGCCGGCTAGAAAATGCATCGGCCAGCTTTCAATGTGAGAAGCGCTTGAATTACCATAATGGAGCTTAACATCGGTATAAAGTCCGACAGAGGGCGCGTTCGGACCATCAATCAAGACAGCGCCATCGCCTTGCCCTTCGAAGAACCCCATAATCGGATCAACTATCTTTTAATCGTGGCGGATGGGGTTGGAGGAGCGAGCGGAGGAGAGGTCGCCAGCATGATGGTGACCTCTCTGCTGCCCGATATCCTGGTGGAGCAGCTATCCTCCTATGACGAGATTAACGCCGATATATTGAGTGAAGCCCTTATCGGCAGCATCAAGGAGACCAATCGTCGAGTCTGGGAGCGGTCTCAATCGGATCCGGATTTGTCGGGAATGGGGACAACCTGCATTGTCGCCGCCGTCGTGAAAGATGTCGTGGTGGCCGCTAATGTTGGAGACAGCCGAATTTACCTATGCCGAAATGGTCTCTTAACCCAGGTCAACCAGGATCACAGCTTGATCCAAGAGTACTCCCGCCTCGGCGAATTGACGCCCAATGAGCTCAAACAAAGCCGGATCCGAAACGTTATCACACGGGCGGTTGGCATCACTTCGGATGTGGAGCCTGATCGTTACGTTTTCAACCTCTCGAACGGCGATGCGATCCTACTGTGCAGCGACGGGCTCACCAATATGGTTGACTTGAACGAAATCGCGGCGGTATTGGGGATGATTGCAAACCCCCAAGCGGCTGCTGAAAAATTGGTGGGATTGGCCAATAAACATGGAGGAGAGGATAACGTTAGCGTCATTTTGGCCCGATGCGGCGCATATCCTTCTGGATTGAATTCAGAACATATTCCGATCGGTGGTGCCGGATGGCGTTCAGTTCGGTCTGCAGTTGCCGTGATAATCTGGTTGGCACTGATTTGCATTCTGTTCGGCATCGGATATGAGATGGGTGAGCACCAGTTTATGAACCGCCTGTACAAGAAGATGATGATTGGATCGAGCGCAAAGGTGGGGGCAGATATCATCGGTTACTCTAACCCGCGCGTTCTATGGCGCCATCCGCTGATTCCGAATAGGCTATCAATGAGTGACGATAAGGTTACCGTGATGGCGCCAAATGGGGAAGTCTATCAGTTCGGCCAAAATGGTCACCGATTTTTATTTAAGCTTTCGCCGTTATCGCGGCGCATTGCATCGAGTAACTCCGCAGTGGGGTTCGAGCCGGATGGCAGCCTCATTGTGAAGGATCCGAGATCGGGCGGATTGGAGCGCATCAGCCGATCGGGTAAGCCGCTGGCTTCAATCGCTGCCGGGCAGATCACACAACCGACCGCCATTGCGGTCGATTCAAAGGGCGATATTTTCGTGATTGATAACCAAAAATTGAAGCTGATTCGGCCCGAGATTTTGCGAATCCCTATGAGGTCGGAGCGTTGATTCAGGTCAAGTGTAAAACTTAGTGATACGGTGAAAGGGATAGGATGAGAGGCGCAAGTTACGATCCCACAAACTGGTTTCGACACAAGCCGCGCGTTTTTATCGTTTCCGGCCCATCGGGGGTCGGTAAGGACACGGTACTGGAACGTCTGCTAGGTGCGCGAAACGCGATTTCAGGATTGAAGCGTTGTGTGACGGCCACCACGCGTGAGCGGAAGGGGCAAGAGGTGCCCGATGTGGATTATCATTTCCTCAGCGTGTCGCAATTTGAAGGGATGATCGCTCAAGATGTCCTACTGGAACATGCCTGGTTTGCCGGCGAGTGGTATGGGACCCCCAGAGCGGAGGTGGAGAACATTCTGGCCGGTAATCAGGATGCTTTGCTGAAGATAGAGGTGAAGGGTGCGCTGCAGGTGAAACAGCGTATTCCGGAGGCGGTTATGATCTTCATTGCACCGCCTTCGATGGAGGTGCTGCGCCGCCGAATCCGCAAGCGGCACCGGGAAAAAACCGAGGAAATTTCAAGGCGGCTTCAAATAGCTCGCGAGGAGATAAAAATTGCCTCGGAGCGGTATGATTATGTGGTGATAAACGACCGGCTGCCGGCTGCCGCAAGGCGGTTGCGCTCCATTATTGAGGCGGAAAGGTCGCGTATCTGGCACCCTGAAATCACAGTGAAGTGATGATTTTTACCGATCCGCCTGTTTCCGGCGATTGATATATTAACCCGGCAACTAAATATCCCGAATTTGCCATTCCCTGTCATCCCCAGCGTAGGCGGGGAGAAAGCGGGCATCCAGAAGGCTCTGGATGCCGTGTCAAGTCCGGCATGAGGGTATTTAATCGCCGGATTATTATCTGGAATGTTGCACATAAGACCGGTTATTTTCAACCGAGTGGTGTAAATTCGATGACTACCGATCAAACCGAAATCCATCAAAGTAAAAAGATACTGCTTGGCGTGACGGGTAGTATTGCGGCCTATCGTGCGGCCGATATCGCCGGTGAGCTGGTTCATCGGAGAATGGATGTTCAGGTGGTGTTGACGGGTGCGGGCGCTCGGTTTGTCGGCGCGCCCACCTTCCGTGCCATCACCTCCAATCCGGTCCTGGAAGACCTTTTCGATGAGCTGGAAAATCACGAGATCGCCCATATCCATCTGGCGCAGAAATCGGATCTCATCCTGATCGCCCCTGCGACTGCCAACATCATTGCAAAGATGGCGCTGGGAATCGCGGATGATCTGCTCAGCTCGATTTTATTGGCCGCTACCGTCCCCATAATGGTTGCGCCGGCAATGAACACCGTGATGCTCTATCATCCGGCGACACAGCATAACCTTGCCGTCCTTCGCGATCGCGGCATTCAAATCATCGAGCCTGCTTTTGGTGAACTGGCCTGCCATACAGAGGGTTACGGCAAGCTGGCGCCAGTTGAAGAGATTGTAAGCGCCGTTGTGGAGCGATTATTTAGTGGATTTGACCTCAAAGGGTTGAGGTTTGTCATTTCAGCGGGTGCCACCCGCGAGCCGCTTGATCCGGTGCGCTTTATTTCCAACCGCTCTTCCGGCAAAATGGGGATCGCTTTGGCGCAAATAGCTATGGATCGCGGGGCCAGCGTGACCTTGGTGGTCGGTCACACATCTATCGCGCCTCCACCTCAATGTAATGTAATAACCGCATCGTCCGCTGCCGAGATGCTGGTCACTTGCACCAAGATATTTCCCGATTACGATGTCTATATCGGAGCTGCTGCAATCAGCGACTACCGTCCAGCAACCATTTCCTCGCAAAAAATAAAAAAAGATCGGTCTCACATCACAATAGAGATGGAGAAGACGGAAGACGTATTGGCAGCGCTAGCCGCTTCCAAGAGGCCGGATCAAATCGTCGTCGGCTTTGCAGCCGAAACGAACGATCTGATCCCCAACGCCCAACAAAAGCTGCAATCGAAAGGGTTAGACCTGGTGGTTGCCAATTCGGTCGGCGATGGGCAAACCGGCTTTGAAAGCGATACCAATCACGTTTTTTTGTTATGGCCCGCTGGACGCACCGCGTGC
>JAMCWF010000034.1:0-6553 GCA_023481295.1 Armatimonadota bacterium
CGTTAAACTGAACGGTTACGCGGATTGTTTAATCGAGAATGATTCCCCCAGAACTGAACTCATACCCAATACCGATTTAGCGGATATTTAGGGTATCTTTATGTTTGTACTGCCTATGTCAGCCGGTGGTCCCCCAGGGGCAACCGGCCTATTGGCGTGTCTTTATTGAGATAGATTTGAATGACAGCATCCGAACTCCACCACCTCCTGGACCGCCTTCCCGGCGTCCAGCCAATTAAAGATTGCATCAACGCAACACCATATAACTGCCAGGTTGATGGCTTGGCTGGCCCGGCGAAGAGCTTGCTGGTCGCTCACCTGACTCGTGTCGCTGCGCGCCAGGTTCTGTTTATCACCTATAACAACGATCAGGCACAGCGGGTTGCCGACGACTTGCTTCAGTTTGGACTGCCTGCTGAGCAGGTGCTTCTAATACCGGCCCCCGAAAACCTATTGCACAGCGCCGATGTCACCGATCGCAACCTTTTGGGTGAGCGCATAACCGCTCTGTGCGCGCTCGCTTCCGGTGAATCGTGCGTGGTGGTTGGCACAGCGGAGGCGATACTACAGCGAACCTCCCCACCGCAAGATATTATCCGGCCGATCTTCAAGCTTGCAATCGGACAAGCGGTAAAACCGGATGAGTTGTCCCGCAACCTTACCCGAATGGGTTATGAGGCGTGTTCAACCGTTACTCTGCCCGGCACCTACAGCCGGCGAGGTGGAATCTTAGATATCTTCCCGACCGCCTCCAGCCATCCGATCCGGTTGGAAATGTTCGGCGATGAGATTGAAAGCTTGCGCGTTTTCGACATTTCCACCCAGCGCTCGATTGAAAACGTCGCCGAAATGATGGTGACTCCGGCTCGTGAGATACGACTGACGTCAAGCTGTGTGAAACGTGCGATCGATTCCATCAAAACGGCACTGGCGGAGCGAGTGAAGGAGTTGATGGTTGAGGGTAAAAGCGAGGCAGCGGAGGTGTTGAGCGCCCGGGTGGAGGCAGATCTGGACCACCTAGCGATGGGCGCCTACTTTCCAGATATAGAAAACTATCTTCCCTTTTTAGTGCCGGAAACGGTTTGCGCGCTCGATTACCTGAAGGCGGACGGCCTTATTGTGGTGGATGAGCCGGACTTCATCCAATCGCATTGGGAGCGATTGGAATCCGAGATCACCGAGATTCATAACCGGCAGGTCGAGCGGGGCGAGCTGCTGGGAGCCAGCCGCTGTGCCATACCACTCGATGAGGGTTTGAAACGGATTCACCAGTGGTCGTCGTTGACCTTGAATCAGCTTCCCCACACTCAAAAGTCCGTGTCCCCCTCCAACACTATCCACTTTTCCTCCACCATCGGCGAAACCTTTCGATCCAAGCTCAACTTTTTAGCCGGCGAAGCCCAAAACTGGATTGCCAATGAGGGCAGGGTTGTAATTCTCACCTCACAGCCTCACCGCCTCAATGAGATTTGCGCTGAATTCAATCTACCCGTCAATTCTTTTGATTTGGAGCAGGCTGGGGACCTGAAGCCGGGCCTATATGTGCTGGAAGGGACGCTGCGGCAGGGATTTAAATGGAACGAGCTCCGCCTAAACGTCATCACCGATGCAGAGCTGTTCGGCAGCAGCCGCCCGATTGTGAGTCGGCGCCGATTCTCCGGGGCCGTTTCGGTGAGCTCCATCCTGGATCTGCGAGAGGGCGATTACGTCGTCCATATTCACCATGGGATCGGCATCTACCGAGGAATGACGCGTCGCGAAGTGATGGGGGCCGAGAGAGATTATCTGCTTATAGAATATGCGGAAGGAGACCGGCTGTTCGTTCCGGCTGATCAGATTGACCGGGTGCAACGCTACATTGGCACCGATGGGGTCAACCCCACCATTCATCGAATCGGCGGGTCGGAATGGCATCGCACTACCCGAAAAGTCCGCGAGCAGGCTCGATATATCGCCAAGGATCTAATTCAAATTTATGCGGCCCGCCTAGCGAATCAACGGGATTCCTACGGTGATGACACTCCCTGGCAGCAGGAGATGGAGGATGCTTTCCCTTATGAGGAGACCTTGGATCAGCGGAGCGCCATTCAAGAAGTAAAGGGCGATCTGGAAAGCAATAAACCGATGGACCGGCTGATATGCGGCGATGTGGGATACGGCAAAACCGAAGTGGCGATTCGGGCAGCCTTCAAGGTGGCGGAATCCGGCAAGCAGGTGGCGGTACTCTGCCCCACCACGGTGTTAGCCGCCCAGCATCTTACCACCTTTACCGAACGGCTGGCCGCATACCCGGTTCGGGTGGAGCTTCTTAGCCGATTCCGGTCTCGGCAGGAGCAGACAAAAACGATCGAGGGCTTAAAGTCGGGCGCGGTAGATATCGTGGTGGGCACTCACCGGCTGTTGGCCAAAGATGTGATTTTTAAGAATCTCGGTCTCGTCATCATTGATGAGGAGCAGCGGTTTGGCGTCGCCCATAAGGAGAGGCTGAAGAAGCTGAGAACGACGGTGGATGTGCTAACGTTATCCGCCACGCCGATCCCCCGCACCCTTTCGATGGCGCTATCCGGACTGCGTGAAATGAGCGTCATCGAGGAGCCGCCGGCCGGCCGTATGCCGATCATCACCTACTGTCGTGAGCATGACGATGAGCTCATCCGCGATGCAATTTTAAGAGAAATTGAGCGGGAGGGTCAGGTCTATTACGTCTACAATCGGGTCGAAAATATCGCCTACGTCGCGCAGCGTCTGCAGCGCTTGGTGCCCGATGCTCGTATTCGGATCGGCCACGGACAGATGTCGGAAGATGAACTTGAAAAGGTGATGCTCGATTTTTATCACCATGAATACGATATGCTGGTCTGCACGACCATCATTGAAAACGGTCTGGACATTCCAAACGTGAATACGATCATCGTCGAAAATGCGGATCGGCTGGGTCTCGCTCAGCTTTATCAGTTGCGAGGTCGCGTTGGGAGGTCCTCACGCCAGGCCTATGCCTATCTCCTGTATCGGGCGCACAAGCGCTTGACCGATACGGCTGAAAAGAGATTGATGGCCATCAAGGAGTTTACGGCGCTCGGAACCGGTTATCAGCTTGCGCTTCGTGATCTCGAGATACGGGGCGCCGGCAATCTGTTGGGGGCTGAACAGCACGGTGCGATGGCGGCGGTTGGTTTCGATCTCTACTGCCAGATACTGGCTCAGGCGGTGGGCGAGGTGCGCGGCGATGAGAATGCCGAGCAAGACCCGCTGCCGCCGGTTGATCTGCCGGTCACCGCCCACATACCGGATGACTACATTCCCAGCGAGGCCGAAAGAATCTATTTTTACAAGCGCATCTCAGGTATGTCGACCGATGATGAGATAACCGCCATTCAGGAGGAGATGGAGGATCGGTACGGTGATCCACCGCACCCGGTATGGAACGCGCTTGCCGTACTACGACTCAGGATGCGTGCCCGTGAAACCGGAATCATGGCAATAAAAGGAGAGCGTTATGGTGCAACTTGCCGTTTTTCACCTCAAGTTCGGTTGAGCGCCGAAGCCGTCCGGCTGCTCAACAGCTCCTTTCGAGGCCACCGATTTACCGCCGATTCCCTCACGATTCCCTATTCCTCAGCCAATGTGCTGAGCGAAGTGGAGCGCATGGTGGATGTGATCTATCGGGCCATAAACGCGGATACAACACCGCCCCCAGCACAAAAGATAAGCTACGTGATGGCGGGTCGCCGTAGTTGAAGGAGACAATCTGATTGAGTTACGACGCAAATCTTAACGATCGAGTAGGCGGCAAGCTAAGACATTGGAGTAAGAAAATGGTTGATGCCGATTATTCCAGGGAGGTTGAATGAATGGGAAAGCTAGCCGTGCGGGAATCTTCGGACTCGTTTCCCTTTGATGCACAGGAGGGATTGTCGCTATACCGTTTAATGCGAATCATTCGCCGTTGTGAAGAGCCGCTGAACCGCATCTATCGGGAAGGGAAAATAGGCGGTTACCTCCATCTTTATATCGGCCAGGAGGCGGTTGCGGCCGGACTCATTCCTTTACTGAGGGCGGACGATTACATATTGAGCGCTTATCGGGATCACGGTCATGCCATTGCACGCGGGGTTGACCCGAAGCGGATCGTCGCCGAGTTATACGGCCGGGTTACCGGTTGTTCGCGCGGCAAGGGCGGCTCGATGCATATTTATGACGCCGACAGAAACTTTTTAGGCGGTTACGGGATTGTGGGCGGCGTTGTCCCGCTGGCGGTTGGGGTGGGATTCGCCATTAAATATCGCGGCGGTGATCAAGTTTGCGTCTGCTTTTTCGGCGACGGAGCAATGAACCAAGGCGCCGTCCACGAAGCCTTGAATATGGCGTCTCTTTTCAAAGTGCCATGTCTGTTTGTGCTTGAAAATAATGGTTACGCGATGGGGACGGCGGTGGAACGCCATTCAGCCGTTACCGATTTCATCCAGCGGGTCTCTTACGGGTACGGCATCGCCTCCGAAAGGGTTGACGGGATGGATCTGGTGGAAGTTCGCGAGGTGGTGGAACGAGCCATCGCCTACATTCGAAAGCGGACTGCCCCCTATTTCATCGAGGCGGAGTGTTACCGCTATGCCGGCCATGGCTTCTCCGATACCGCACAGCAGCAAAAGACCTATCGCTCCGATGAGGAGATCGAGCGCTGGAAGCGGCGGGATCCGATCGAGATTTTCGGTCAAAGGCTGCGTGATGCCGGTATTTTAACCTCGAGCGATGAGGAGGAAATTGACGCCGAAGCGCGCCGGATTGCGGACGAGGCCATTGGTTATGCGGAGAACAGCCCGGAGCCGCCGATGGACGAGCTATATGAGGGCGTATTTTCGGAAGAGTAGTAGGGATGGAACAAATGGGGCAAATTGGTCATGGAGGACATATACGCCCCTTTAGTGATAATTGTAAGGAGTCGAATCAGTGCTGACAATGAAATATGGTGAGGCGCTCCGCTTGGCGATGACTGAGGAGATGGAGCGCGATCCTAATGTGTTCATTTGCGGTGAGGAGGTCGGGCAGTATCAAGGAACGTTCCGGGTAACGCAGGGTATGCTGGAGCGGTTCGGCTCTTCACGCGTGGTTGACACGCCAATTTCAGAGGCGGCGATCGTGGGATTGGTGACCGGAGCGGCGATGGCCGGTCTGAGGCCGATCGCCGAGATGATGACCTTCTCCTTCGCTCTGGTGGCCATGGATCAGATCGTAAATCACACCGCGAAGATCAGCTATATGTCCGGCGGGCAGGTTAAGGTGCCGGTCGTGATTCGCGGACCGGCCGGAACCGGCAATCAGTTGTCGGCTCAACATTCACAAAGCTTGGAGTCTTGGTACTCTCATATCCCAGGCCTCAAAGTGGTTATGCCGGCAACGCCGAATGATGCCAGAGGCCTATTGAAGTCGGCAATCCGGGACGATAACCCAGTGATCTTTATGGAGCACGCCGGCCTTTACGGTATGCGGGGTGATCTCAATGAGGATCCTGAATACCTCATTCCGTTTGGGCAGGCGCATATTATGTTGGAAGGAACCGATGTCACCATCGTGTCTTACTCCCATATGGTCAATACCTGTTACCGAGCGGCCGAGCAAATCTCCCGCGAGCAAAACATTAGTTGTGAAGTGATTGACCTCCGCACATTGGTGCCGCTGGATGTGGATACAATCATCAAATCGGTTCGTAAAACCCACCGGGTCGTGGTGGCGCACGAGGAGGCGATAAACGTCGGCTTCGGCGCCGAGTTAGCCTCCCGAATCTATGAATTGGCCTTTGACGATCTGGATTCTCCCATTGAGCGGGTTGCCGGTCCGGATGTCCCCATGCCTTACGCCAAGAATTTGGAGCGGGCGGCCATTCCTCATGACAGCGATGTGATCGCAGCGGTAAAGCGGGTGGTTAATCTGGTGTAAGTGAAGCTCGTTTCAGAAGGTAGCAGGTCTGATCTCGATATTTTAGTTATCGGTTGAGTGCAATGATTGAAGCGGTGGATGGTAATATTAGGTTTGAGGAGTGAGTGGAACCAGATATGAGCGCGATGCGAATGCCCAAAATGGGCGATGGTATGGAAGAGGGCACGATCCTTCAGTGGTTGAAAAAAGAGGGTGACAACGTTGCCGCTGAGGAGCCGGTGGCGGAGGTAGAGACCGATAAGGCGAATGTGGAAATTCCAGCCGAAGAAGCCGGTGTTCTGACCAAGATCGTGGTAAAAGCGGGTGAGACGGTGCCGGTGGGCGCCGTCATTGCCTACATCGGTGAGATTACCGAAGACGGCGCCGCCCCGAAGAGCCAGCCAAAGTCACCGGCCGCCAAAGCGGAGCCGAGAGGCGGCCATATCGTGGAGGGTGAGCGGGTAAAGGCATCACCTCTGGCGCGCCGCCGTGCCAAGGAGATGGGCATTGATCTGGCCGGTATCACCGGCTCCGGCCCTGGCGGCCGGATTGTCGAGCAGGATATAAGGGCCGCCCAGTTGCAGGTCGCCGCCGGCGCAGCGACAAGCCACACAACCATCGCCCCCCCGGTTGCACCGTC
>JAMCWF010000034.1:6563-7448 GCA_023481295.1 Armatimonadota bacterium
TTGTGTGGCTTGTCGCTGCCGGGCACCGACATTGAGGTCAGCCGAATGCGACGCGCGATCGCGCGACGCACCGTTCAGAGCAAGCAGACAGTTCCCCATTTTTATCTCATCACCGCAGTCGAGATGGACCGGGCAATGCAGCTTCTAGAAGAGCTGAATGAAATGTATCCCGATCAAAAACTGACCGTCAATGATTTAGTTGTTAAGTCCTGTGCGTTGGCCCTTGCTGAATTTCCCGACGTGAATGCCAGCTATACGCCGGATGATCGAATCAGGCGCTACGAAGCCATTAACATCGGCATCGCGGTGGGAACCGAGAACGGCCTCACGATACCGGTGATCAGCGATTGCCGGGACAAAACCCTTCGCCAAATTGCGGATACCGCGAAGGAGCTGATTCGAAAGGCGAGAAGCGGCGCGCTCAAGCCGGAGGAATTTTCGGGCGGTACCTTTTCCATCTCAAACTTGGGAATGTACGGCATCGAGGAGTTTTCCGCCATCATCAGTCCACCGGAAGCGGCGATCCTGGCGGTCGGCGCGATCGCAAAGGAGGCGGTTCCCGATGAGAGCGATCGGATTTCGATAAAGCGGCGCATGCGGCTGACCATATCGTGCGATCATCGGGTGGTGGACGGTGTGTTGGGCGCCCGCTTTCTCAATGCCGTTAAACGGTATCTGGAAAAACCGGCTCACCTCACTATAGAATGAGATAAGCCGGCACCATTATGTTCGTGGCGGTTATCGTTAACCTCACCCATACGCTTTCGTTTTTTAAACTTCCGATCTCCAGTTTAGGGCGTCTCGTTGATGACCAGATGAAACGGCGCGTTGCGATTCACCCGGATAATCGCAACGCGATCCCTTATATCCCACGTCCTGTGCGTT
>JAMCWF010000060.1 GCA_023481295.1 Armatimonadota bacterium
GTGCCCTGCACGCATCTGTCCTGTACGATCTCCATTGTCCCCACGCGTGTGGGGGTGAACCGGTGGTGGTCAGGCAGCCGGAACGATGTTTGGTGATTGTCCCCACGCGTGTGGGGGTGTGAAAAAATCGTTAATTAATCCGGGCGCAGAGCGCCCCGATCATGGATGTAGCATGAGACATTGCGTAAATAGGCACATTATGAGCATTTTGTCAAAAAGTACGCAATCCTGCAGCGGGGAATTGATCCGCAGGAATCCTTCGCCGCGGTCAATTCGGGTTCCCTCCCTGCGTCCTCGAAAACTGTCGGCGTTAGTTACTTCATTGCCCACGGCCCCGCCTGCTGATCGTGTGGAGCAGATAAGACTGCTGAACCAATTCATTAAACTGCAATCTGAAAAGGTGGGCGTCACCCTCGCGAAGGCGAGGGCTACCGCTTGCCAAAGCCGACCTTAGCCGAACCGACCCCCCAGCCACAAACCGCGGGGGCAGGCTAGGCGGATAGGCCGTTGCTAAGAATTAGCAGTTACCTGATTGCCTCGCTTACCACTAATAAGCGGCCCTAGGCTACCGGCACGCAAACAATCGCACCTGCCAGCCTGTCGGCAGACACGGCCTACTGCAGGCAGCCCACACCGTTCGATAGGTGAAGAAATTTAACCATGGTTAAATCAGTGCCATTTTTTCGGCACGCAGGGAAGGAACCCGTATTGACATGCGGCGTGCATCTGGGTATACTGAGAATGTCTCGGTGTATGGCATCCTTCTCAATTACCTTATTTTCCTGAATGTCAATTCAATCAACTCACGAAAACGTCCTGATTCTCGATTTCGGCGGGCAGTATACTCAGCTTATTGCCCGGCGCGTGCGGGAGTGCCGGGTATTTTGTGAAATCGTTCCGTTTTTCCTAACGGCCGATGAGATAAAGGGCCGGGCTGCTAAAGCGATCATTCTGTCGGGCGGCCCAAATAGTGTTTATGAACCCAATGCGCCGATCATCACAACGGATGTCTTCCATCTTGGAATTCCGATCCTGGGTATTTGCTACGGACACCAACTGTTGGCAAAAATACTGGGCGGCAACGTCGTACCGGCCGCGCACCGCGAATATGGAGCGGCGACCATTCAAGTTACCAACCATAACTCGCTCTTTTCCGGCTTGGAAAGCCAACTGAGCTGCTGGATGAGCCATGGCGATACCGTGCAAGAGCCGCCGGCCGGATTCGAGGTGCTGGCCGCCACCCCCAGCACGCCGGTTGCCGCAATGGGCGATCCTAGACGACGCATTTACGGGATGCAGTTTCACCCGGAGGTTTCGCACACCCCGTGCGGCAAGTCGCTGCTGGAACGTTTTTTATATGATATAGCAGGATGTAAGGGGGATTGGACGCCCGGCGCCTTCATCGAGCGGACGATCGCCGAAATCCGCGATAGGGTAGGGGAGCATCGGGTCGTTTGCGGAGTCTCAGGCGGGGTGGATTCTTGCTGCACCGCCGCATTGGTGCATCGCGCGGTCGGTGAACAGTCAACATGCATTTTCGTCGATCATGGACTGCTGAGGACGGGTGAGGCGGATGAGGTGGAAAAAGATTTCGCCGACGCGCTAGGAATTCGGTTGGTCCGCGTGAATGCGGCCGATCGCTTCCTTCGCCGGCTCGCCGGGGTACGTGATCCGGAGAAGAAGCGGAAAATTATCGGCAAAGAGTTTATAAGGGTGTTTGAGGAGTCCGCCGATAATATTACCGGTGTGCGTTTCTTGGCTCAAGGCACACTCTATCCGGACGTGATCGAGAGCGGCTTCGGCAGCTCGGCAACCATCAAATCGCACCACAACGTGGGCGGATTGCCGAAGCGAATGTGTCTCAAGGTAATTGAGCCGCTGCGATGGCTATTTAAGGATGAGGTACGGGAGGTTTCCCGGCGGTTGGGACTGCTGGACAGCATCGTGAACCGGCATCCATTTCCGGGACCCGGCCTGGCAATTCGAATTATCGGTGCGGTGACGCCGGATAGGCTTGAAACGCTCAAGGCGGCCGATCGGATATTTATTGATGAGATGAAGGCGTCGAATCTTTACGATTCCAGTTGGCAAGCCTACGCCGCGCTGGCGCCCGAGCTACGAAGCGTCGGCGTGATGGGTGATCAGCGATCCTATGCCTGTCCCATCATCTTGAGGGCGGTCACCAGCGAGGATGCGATGACAGCCACCTGGTCGAGGCTGCCCTACGACTTTTTAGAGCGAGTGGCATCCCGCATCGTGAACGAGGTGGAAGGCATCAATCGGGTCGTTTACGATGTCAGCTCGAAGCCGCCGGCCACAATTGAATGGGAATAGGCGCTGGCGATGAGTATAATCGCTATTGATGATGAGAGGGTGGGGGAACGTCTACTGTCCATCGAGCAGATCGCACAGCGGGTGAAAGAGCTCGGCCAGCAGATCGGTAATGATTACCGAGGTCGCGACCTGGTCTTGATCGGGGTGCTGACCGGCAGCGTGGTTTTCTTGAGCGACCTGATTCGTTCAATTCCGGGTAACCTGGAGGTGGATTTCGTGGCGGCCGCCTCCTATGGAGCGGTGACCCACAGCAGCGGTGTGGTGCGTATTTTAAAGGACTTAAGCCATCCCATCCTGAGCAAAGATGCATTAATCGTGGAGGATATCGTGGATACTGGCCTCACCCTTGCTTATCTGATAGACCGAGTAGCCAGCCATCAGCCCGCTTCGCTGGCCACCTGTGTGCTCTTGAACAAATCGGCCCGGCGACGGGTTCCAGTTGACTTAAACTACGTCGGCTTTGAGCTTCCCGACCGGTTCGTGGTGGGTTACGGCCTGGATTACGCCGGACGATACCGCAATTTGCCATCCATTCACGTATATAACTTGGAAGAGTCGTCGGGCATCGAGTGCCGCCGCCCTTCCGCGGATTAGGAATTCCCTTACGATTCAGCGACGAATTGATATTACGCCAATTTATGATATAATCGAGATGGTAAAGCAGCCGATGCAAACGTCTACACTTTAAATCCCACACGTGTCCTACGCCGGACGAACGTGCCGTAATGAGTTATATCGCGAGTATTGCAAGAGGCGTAAGAGTAAGGTCCACGAATTAACCGCACTCAATTTAGCACTAAAACAGCAAATATCCTGACCGAATCCTGAGGGTGAGTACCCAACTCATCGTCAACCCCGGCTGGCAGCCGGAGGCCGGATAAAAGGACAAATTATATGCAGCCTTCCGTCAAAGAGGACTCCGACATCACTCGAGGGGGTGTCAATCGAATGGAACCAGTCAGCATGTCAGAGCTGGACAATATGAGTCTGGCCGATCTGCAGATCAAGGCGAAGGAGTACGGTGTCAGCATTGAAGACGGACGCCGTGACGAGATCATCCGCCGGATTCTGGAAAGTCAAAATGAGCGCAACGGCACCATCCACGCCTATGGGGTGCTAGAGATATTATCGGACGGATGGGGGTTTTTGCGCCGTAACAACTTCTCACCCAACGCCGAGGACATCTACGTTTCGCAAACCCAGATCAAGCGTTTTGGCCTTAAAACCGGCGATCTCGTCTACGGGCAGGTTCGGCCACCGAAGGATTCAGAGAAGTATTTCGGCCTATTGCGGGTCGAACAGGTCAATGGACTGGATCCGGAGGTTGCCCGCAACCGCGTCAGTTTCGACGATCTCACGCCGATCTATCCCAATGACCGGCTGGTGATGGAAACCAGTCAGGCTGAAATCGCTGGTCGATTCATTGATCTGGTCGCTCCAATCGGTAAAGGGCAACGCGGCACCATCGTGGCGCCGCCAAAAGCGGGCAAAACCACTCTATTGAAAACGATCGCCAATGCGGTAACCCTAAACCACCCCGAAATGATATTGATCGTGTTGCTGATTGACGAACGGCCGGAAGAGGTAACCGATATCCGCCGGTCGGTGAAGGGCGAGGTGATCAGTTCCACCTTCGACGAAACGCCGGAAAATCACATGAGGGTGGCCGAAATGGTGCTGGAACAAGCGAAGAGGCTAGTAGAATCAAAAAAGGACGTGGTGATCCTGCTTGACAGCCTGACCCGATTTACGCGCGCCTCAAACTTGACGGTGAACCCGAGCGGGCGCACCCTGAGCGGCGGTCTTGATCCGGCCGCGCTCTACCGCCCGAAACGATTTTTCGGTGCGGCGCGTAATATTGAAGAGGGAGGGAGCTTGACCGTGCTAGCAACCGCACTGGTCGAAACCGGCAGCCGAATGGATGATCATATTTTTGAGGAGTTCAAAGGAACCGGCAACATGGAGCTCGACTTGGATCGAAACCTTGCCGATCGCCGAATATTTCCTGCCATCGACATCGTTCATTCGGGTACCCGCCATGATGAGTTGCTTTACGATGAAGAGACACTAAAGCGAATTGTACAATTGAGGCGACTCCTTTCCGGACTGGAATCGGTGGAAGCGACTGAGCTGCTGATTGATCGCCTGAAGCACACCAAATCGAACGCAGAGTTCCTAAAAATGGTTGATAAAACCATGAAAAACGATAGCGACTAAACCGAGCTCCAGCGTAGAGTGAGCGCTACGGAGGACGATGGTGGGTAATGATTTTTCAGAGATATTTGGTGATTGGTCACCCGACGATTTTGAGGAAAAGCGGCGACCTGATCCGGGGGAGGACCCTGCCGAACCGGAAAACCGCAGGCGCGAGCCGGTAGCCGTTCGGGAGGTCAAGATCCGTGGCGTCTTCGAGCATACCGATGTTTCCACCCCTCTCAATGGCCAGACCTTCGTTTTACTGGAGGACCGGGACGATCGCAAAGTTCCGATCTGGATCGGCCGCTACGAAGCGATCTCGATCTCGATGGCGCTGGACGGTGCCGAGACCGGCCGCCCAATGACCCACGACCTTATGAAGCTCATCCTCGAACGATTGAACGCCCAGGTGGATCGTATCACGGTGGATGATTTATGGGAAGAGACCTTTTACGCTAAGATATCATTGATCGCGGGCGATAAGACGATTGAAATAGACGCCCGTCCCAGCGATGCGATTGCGCTGGCCGTCCGCTTCAAAGCCCCCATCTACGTGGCCGAGTCAGTATTGGACGCCGTATCCCAGGAACAAGAGCAAGGGTAGATCCCGAAATGTTACATAACATACATTATCGGACGTTGCTTTAAGCCTACTTTCAGCTTTATTACCCAACACCCCATCAACCTCCATTTTCATGGAAGTGGGAATCCAAACAAGTGGTTAGATAGAAGATAACCTCAATACCGCCCCAGCTCCTTGGCCAACCCTACGATCCGGCGGAAGTTTTCCAGTGAGACGCTGTCCGGCACCGAGTGGTCGGAGCTGAAGATGTAGCCGCCCGAAGCGATCATCTGAGGAAGCGTCACCCTTATTTCCGCCTCGATCGCAACAATATCATCCCAGAGCGCGGCGTTGATGCCGCCGTGTAGAACTAGTTGGCCGCCGAACCTCCTCTTGATTTCAACCGGGTCCAACCCCGACTTCACCTCGATCGGGTTCAGCGCATCCACCCCGATCTCGATCAGCTCCGGTATGAAGGGGTAGATGTTGCCGCAGGAGTGGAGATGAGCCTTCACCCCGCGCACATGAGCCCACTCCACCGCCCGCTTGTGAATCGGCTTGAGCAGCTCGCGATAGGTCTCCAACGAGAAGAACTGGTTGTTTTTGTAGCCCATATCGTCGGGCCAAAATACGCTGTCGAAATGGTAGCCGGCATCCCATACCATCTGTAAAAGCGCCAGGTCTACATTAAGAAAATGGCGAAACATATCAACCAGCCACTCCGGGTTTTCAATCATTGCAATTAAAACCCGTTCGGTGCCAACCGTCCAGGAATGGGTCACATCAAATCCGAACCACAGTCCGGCCTGAATCCAGTAGCCATCCTCCTTCCAGCGACGGTAGTTTTTTCTCAAATGGTCCCAGGGAATGCGATCGGGTGTCGGCTTCATCCGCTCTTTCGCCCTCAACCAGGAATCCCAATCCACCACCGTGGAATCCAAGAATTCGGGGGTTGATCCGGCGTGCTTCCAGTTTTTAAGGGTCGCTCCCCATGGCGTCGTATAGATGGTATAGCGCTCCGTCTCCTCAATGACCTTACATTCGTAGCGAGGGCTGTTATCAACGCCGATGTGTTCCGCGTGGTCAAGGCCGAAGAAATCCACAAAGTTGGTATTTTCAGGCATCCCCTCCCGATTCCATCGCTCGATGGTGGAAGCCCAAGGGGAATCGATGATCGGCACTCGATCCGCAATGCGGTGTTCAAACATACGTTGAAATCGCTCGTGACTGCTCAACGGCACCATAATATCAGTCCCTCCCCATCTGAATGATCCCAAACATAAAACCGAACCCTTAACTCGAACCGCTTGAGCCGTTGCCGTTCGGCCGATAGCCGTTCAAAAGCTCGCACTTATCAGCCGCATAGGAAATCACACGGGAAACGCCCGGTTCCTGCATCGTAATGCCGTACCAGCGTGGCGATGCCTCCATGGTTGCGGGATTATGTGTGATTACCACGATTTGGCTCTTTTCGGAAAACTCCTTTAGAAGCTGGCAGTATTTATCAATGTTTTCACCATCCAACGGCGCATCCACCTCATCAAAGACACAAAACGGAGCCGGCCTGACCGTTAAAAAGGAAAAGAGGAGCGCCACCGCAATCAGCGACCGCTCACCGCCGGAAAGCAGGGTGAGATGCTGTGATTTTTTACCGGGCGGCTGCACCATCACCTCTACGCCGGTCTCCAGCACCTGATCCGGTTTGGTTAAAATGAGCTTTGCCTGCCCCCCGCCGAATAGTCGTTCAAAAAGTCGCTGAAACTCCTCCGATACGGCTTGAAATGTTTCCAGAAACACGCCGCGAGTATTCTCGTCAATTTCGCGAATGGTCTGATTTAACGAGTGCTTCGCCTTCTCCAGATCGTCCCGCTGATCGGTCAAAAAGGTCAATCGTTCCGAGAGGCGCTCGTACTCCTCCACTGCGCCGGTGTTTACTTCGCCGAGCTGCTTTATTTCCCTGCGCAGTCGGCTGATTTCACTGATCGTCTTGTCTTCGGGGCGTTCGAGAGAGGTGGTCGTCATTGCCGCTTCGTGCTCGATGCCGTACTCATCGCTGAGCCGCTCGGTAATCTGCTGCAATTTCGCGTCATATCTGGCCAGCGTCAGTTCTAAGCGGTGGCACTCCTGCATCGCCGTTGTGCGATCCTCACTCATTGCCCGAATTCGCTGCCGAATCTCGAAATTGAGCCGGTGCATCTCCTCGCGGTCTCCGGCCAGCTTTGCCACCGTCTCGTCGGCTTGATTGACCAGCTCTTGCTGCTCTCCAATTCGAGAGCTCAGCTCATCGGCCCGGAGTCGGCTTTCGGCGTAAGCTTGCTCATTCTCGTTAACCCGACCGGCATAGCGCTCACCGGCGGCAATCATCTCTTGCTGGCGACGCTCATTCTTTTCCAACTCCCGCTGCAAGCCGGCGATCTGCTCCTCAATGCGAGCAAGCTGCACCATCGCCTCCTCAACCAACCGCCGGCCGGCATCCCGTTCTGTCCGTGCACTTTGTAGGCGAGCACGAACATCGGACGCAGGGTCCTGATTTAGTTCGCCCGGCTCAATAACCGTCTCATCGTTTGCGGTCAACTGAGCAAGCTCCGCCTTGATCTGATCGGATTCCTGATACGCTTGCGATAGACGCTCGCTGTGCTGGGTGAGCGCATCAGTCCCCTCACCTATCTCCCGATCCAGCGATTTCAGCTCGGTCTCAAGCCGCTCTTTTCTGATTTTATACTGTTGATGCTGCTGTTCAAGCTGCTTCAGCCGCTTCAAAACACCTGCAGCTTCTCCCTGCAGGCTTTCCAGCTCCTGCCGGTTCTCGCCATCATTTAATTCAAGCACCTTGATTTTTCGGCGAAGGTCGTCCACCTCGCCTTTACGTCCGATGAGCGGCTGGCTTTTCGAGGTAGCTTCCCCACCAGTAATGCTGCCGGAGGAGAGCAGAACCTCACCGTTTAAGGTGACGATCTTACCGTAATTCACCTGGCGCCGGATTCGGGTGGCCGATTTCAAATCGGTGGTCACCAGCACCCGACCCAGCAACAACTCCACCATGGGGCGGTATTGGGACTGAAATTGAACTAAATCGGCGGCAATTCCGACTGCCCCTTCCAACCGATTCAGATTTTCGGCCGGGAGTCGGGCTGGCGGCTTCAGCGCATCCAGCGGCAGAAATGTCGCTCTGCCGGCTCGCTTTGCCCTCAGCATCTCAATGGCCATTTCCGTCTCCGCCTCGGTCGGGCAGACGATATCCTGCGCGTTGCCGCCCAATGCCACCTCGATGGCGGTGCGATACTCCTCCGGAATGGTAACCAGGTCGGCTACCAGCTCGTAGTGGCCGGCAAGTTCGCCCTTCCGGGCCGCAGAGAGGACCGCCCGCACGCCGGCGTATAGCCCCTCGAAGGAGCGTCGCAGCTCGGTTAAAGCGCCCGCCTGAACGCTTTAACCGAGCTGCAAGATCATCTCTTCGTTCGCATATTTCATCGGTCGTTTGCTTTAGTTGGACTATCTCTTCGGAAACGGAGTTCTCTTCGCAGATGAGCCGCTCCTTATCCTGAGTGGAACGCTGCAGCTTTAGCTTCAAGGCATCCTGGCGAGCGGACACGCCGGATTTTTCAATTTCCAATGCGCGGAGGTGCTCGCGGGCGGTTGCAATTTGAGCGGCTCGGACGGTCTCATCTTGAGCGGACCTCAACTGCTGCTCGTGCTCCCGCTGCAGCAGTATTTCCAGCTCTTGCATGATGGTCGCCGACGATTTGAGATCGTTTTCCAGCTCGCTGACTTTTTGCTGAGCCAGATTACGCCGGCCGGTTGCGACCTCTAAACGCTGCTGCAGGTCGGTGCGCTCGTTTATTAAGGCCAGCATAGCGCTTTGGTGCCGCTCCCTATCGTGCTCCAGCTCCAGCCGTACCCGTTCCGCGTTGGAGCATCGCTCTTGAGCTAAAACCAGCTCGCCTTTGCTTTTGTCCAAAGCGCTCAGGCAAGATTGAGAGTGATTACGGGCTGCGTCGAGCTCGGCTTCCAGCGCGTTCATCCGCCGTGCCAGCTCGTCGCTACGCTGCTCCAGCGCTTCAATTTCGAGATTGTGGTCTTGGGTGCGCCGGCTGCATTCGCCCAGCCGGGACTTTACCTCGGCCAGATCCGCTTCCGTTTTTTGGAGCTCCCAGACCAACAAACCGATCTCAATCTGCCGTAGTCTGGCGGTCAGCTCCCGGTAACGGCGTGCCAACTCGGCCTGTTCAGCAAGCGGCTCCCGCTCCGATTCCAGCTCCGTCATAATATCGTAGATGCGCTGGAGATTGCTTTCGGCCTGTTCCAGCTTGCGGAGCGCCTCCTGCTTGCGCACTCGATATTTCTTGATGCCGGCCGCCTCTTCAAATAACGAGCGGCGCTCCTCCGGCGTATTGGACAGCACCGCATCCACGTCCCCTTGACCTACAAACGCGTAGGCCCCGCGGCCGGATCCGGTATCCAATAGCAAATCTACGATGTCTTTCAATCGGCATTGACGATTGTTGATGAGGTACTGGCTTTCACCGGAGCGAAATAGCCGCCGGGTTATCGTTACTTCCGAATGCTGGATTGGAAGCGATCGGTCGGTATTGTCCAGCGTAAGCTGCACATCGGCTAAGTTCAGAGGACGGCGGTTCTGCGAGCCGGCAAAAATGACATCCTTGCCTTCCAGACCTCGAATCGCCCTTGGATTTTGCTCGCCCAGCACCCAGAGGACGGCATCCACAATATTGGATTTGCCGCTGCCGTTCGGGCCGACGACGGCGGTCAATCCGGATCCAAAGGTGATTTCGGTTTTATCGGCAAAGGTTTTAAATCCGAGCAGCTGCAGCTTTTTGAGTAACAATCAACACTCCGGGTATGCGGCGGCCGGTTATTACCGCGATTGTAGCGGAATTTGGGGGATGCATCGTGTGAAATCAGTATATGCCGGAGAGGGGACTCGAACCCCTAAGCCCTTGCGAGCACTAGACCCTGAACCTAGCGTGTTTGCCAATTTCACCACTCCGGCACTGGCGCCACGTTTCTATTGCACCATTATATTCAATCTGGTATACTTTGTCAATTAGAAAGCGGGAAAATCCGGTTCGGGAAGGCGCACGCATTTCTTTGATTCTTACCGTTACGCTGAATGCGGCGGTTGATCGCACCTATCGCATACCACATTTTGAATTGGATCGGGTCCATCGCCCGAGCAAGCAGTGGGTTACCGCCGGTGGAAAAGGCATCAATGTCGCTCGCGTTTTGCACACGCTCGGTGCCGGTGTCGTAACGACCGGCATTTTGGGCGGGCAATCCGGTGAGTTCATACTAAAATCGTTGGAGCAGTCCGGTATTGCGTCCCACTTCGTGAAGACTAGAGGGGATTCGCGGCTTTGCATCGCGGTTATTGATGAGATAACTGGCTCTCAAACTGAGATCAACGAGGTCGGACCTTGCGTGTCGCATTCTGAGGTCGAGCAGCTCGAGCAGACGGTAGCTGAATTGATCGAGCTCCATCGTTGCGATTACGTAGCTTTAAGCGGAAGCGTGCCGCCGGGAGTAGACGATCGCATCTATGCGCGGTTGATCTCAATAGTCAACAAAAGCGGAGCGCGAGCCGTATTAGATAGTAGCGGTACCGCTTTACGAGAAGCAATCGAGGCAAGGCCATGGCTGGTAAAGCCAAATCGGTACGAGATGGCGTCACTCATCGGCCAGCCTGATATATCGGTGGCGGATATTCCACGCGCAATTGAGTGGCTTCAGCGGAGAGGCATTCCGAACGTTGCGCTCACGTTGGGCGCAGTGGGAGCGCTGCTCTGTGCGGGCGATTGGATTGGGTGGGCAAAACCGCCGAAAGTGACGCCGATCAGCGCGGTGGGCTGCGGGGATTCTTTCGTGGGCGGGTTTTTGTATGGAATGAGTCAGCGGCTCTGCCCCACTTCAGCGCTGGCAATAGCGATGGGAGCGGCGGCCGCAAACCTGGAATCGTATGGGGCCGCCCTGATGCCAAAAGACTTGATCTTAAAACGATCCAAGAATGTAACCATTCAAGAGATCGGAATGGGTGAGATCGGCCATGCTATTCTTATTTGATAGCCCGGTTCAATTAACCATTGTGCTGGTTATTGCGCTGGTAATATTAGGACCTCAAAGGTTGCCTGAAGTGAGTCGGATGCTGGGAACTGCAATCCGAGAGCTGCGGAAAGCGTCGCACGAAGTCATGTCCACCTTCAATGTGGACCATATCAGTGACTATCCATACGAGCCGCCGCAGCGAACGGGCTATGACCAATATGACCCGACTCCGCTGCCCGAATACAATGAGTACAAGAACTGGCACCAAGACTATTTGCATGGGGACCGCCGCTTCGATATTAAAGAGCCGGATAAGACGATCGGTGCGTATAACTCTGCGATTGAGGCGTCCGGCGGTGATCCAGGGGAAGATGCCGTAAGCTGGACTGAGCCCACCGAAGAGCGCAAGCCGGGCCCAACCCAGAGTGAAGGAGAAAATCATGTTTAACGCGCTTGCTATGTTTGACAGCCCCACCCAGTGGATCATCGTGGTGGCTATCCTGCTGCTGCTGTTCGGTGGAAGCCGTATCCCTGAGCTGATGAAGGGGCTGGGAGAAGGGATGCGCGAGTTTAAAAAGTCAATGAATGAGGAGCCGAAATCGGAGGAAAAGGCGGAAGAGAAGAAACCCGACACCGCCAGCAAATAGTCGTCTCGATTTGCAGATTATTAGAGCTGAATGTCAGATGCGGTGAAAAATCGGAATTTTCAGATCGTCTGAGCACAAAGTAAGGAGTTGAACTTGCACATCGTTCACGGAGCCTTATCCATCATACAAGTAATCATCTCGGTCGTGTTAATCATCATCGTCATGATGCAGACCTCCAAAAGCGAAGGTTTGGGCGGCACGATCGGGGGCCAGATTTCCAGCACATTTAAGGGTAAGCCGGGATTTGAGGATCGTTTGAGCTACTACACGCGCCTGATCGCGGTCGTGTTTTTTGCCAGCAGCATCTTAGTCGCGATGACCATTTTAAACCGGTAGCTACGGCTGGGTGAATCTATCCGCTGATCGCCTCCCTAAAGACGGGTAACGATTATTGTTGGATTTAAACCAGCTCTGAGACGGCCCGATAGGCGTTTTCGAGAAGAGCCATATTTTCGGAGCTGATTTGGGACAACGGTAAGCGGCTCTCACCGAATTGGATGCCTTGTAGACCGGCTAAATATTTAAGGGCAGGTATGCCGCCCGCCCTCTTCACTGCCTCCCTCAGGATTTTGATCGCCGCCTGCATATCCTTTTCCCCATTCCACAATTCCACGAAAACGGTAGGAACGATATTGGCTAATGCGGAGATGAACCCGGCCGCACCCAGCTCTCGACTCTCACCGGCAAAACCGTCGCTGGCTGCCAGAACGGTGATGGTTTTGCCGTATCTGGTTATCAAGTCAAGCATGCGGTCACGCTGGCCGGTGCTGTCTTTAATGCCGGCAACCGTTCCCGCCTCGACCAGGCGATCCAGTGCGGGCAATGAAATGGCGTTGGAGGCATAGGCAGGGATGTTGTAGCAAAAAACCGGCAGTGAGGTAGACGCGCGAACCATCGCGTAGTACTGAACGACGGCGTCATCGCCGGCCGGATAGTAAATGGGCGGCGGCAGGAAGACGGCATCCGCTCCGCACTCCTCCGAAAATTGAGCCAAACGAGCGATTTCCCCCAACTCGCGGTCCCAGATGCCGGCAATCACCGGGCAGATTCCGGCGGCTGCCTTCACGGTTGCCAGGATCAGATCACGCTTCTCGCTGCCGGACAGGTAGAAAAATTCACCGGTCGTCCCAGCCGGACAAAGCCCCGTTACACCCGAACCGATTAAAAACTGGGTGTGATCATAAATAACTCCCCGATCCAAGCGATTGCTTGGATCAAAGGGAGTTAATGTAGCGACCATAAGGCCGGTAAAAGCGGTGGCACTCCAGGTTGGCTTGTCGGGCTGGTTCAACGAATCGTCACCCGCTTAGCTTGCATTGCTATTAGCTCGACCCTTGTTTAGCGCTCTCAGGAGCCGGCTTCGAGCCCGATTTGGGAGAAGCCTCATCGGCCGCCACCCCATTCACCGTTTCCGCTTGACCCAATCCAGGAATGCGCTGTATGAGATCGGAGAGCTTAATACCGGTCATCGCCTCCAGGATGGGCGGCACTTGAGAGACGATTTGAGTTACTTCACCGGTTAAACGGCTGGCGCCGACACCGTCCCCTCCTCCACCGGAGTTGATCAAGACAATGTGGTCAATCTTTGACAATGGCGAGGCAACCGCTTGAGCCAGCTCCGGCAGCTTTTCGATAAACATCTGAGCGACCGCCGCCTCATTATAAGAGCGGAACGCCTCTGCACGCTTGGCCATTGCCAGCGCCTCGGCTAAGCCCTGAGCTTTTGTGGCTTCAGCCTGAGCCAACCCCTTTGCCTCAATGGCCTTTGCTTCGGCCAACGCGGTAGCCTGCGTAACCTCGGCAGCCGCCAGTCCGCGCACCTTATTCGATTCCGCCTCTGCCGCACCGGTTGCCTTCACCACCTCGGCTTGGGCAAAGCCGGTTGTCTTCAATGCGGAGGCTTGTCCTTGTGCGGTCGTCTGAAGCCGGAACTGCTCAGCTTCAGCGATGGTTTGAATCCGCTGCCGTTCCGCTTCGGCCGGCTTTTGAACGGTCGCTGCCAGTTCCTTCTCTTTCCTCAGGATTTCCTGCTGCTGGACTTGAGTCTGCTTCTCCTTTGCGACGAGCTCAACCATTACCTCCTGCTCTTTCACGAGCTGAGCGGTTTTGTATTTTTGCAGGTCGTAGGCAAGGTCTGCTTCCGCCTTCTTTTGATTGACCGAGGCATCGAAGGCCTGCACCTTGAGATTGTAGTCGCGTTGGGATTCGGCAATCTGAGTATCTGCAGCCAGTTTGGCCATCTGGGCAAGCTGATTGGCTTCCGCCGATTTTATGGTGGCGTCTCGGGTGGCTTCCGCTTCACCAATTGTAGCATCCCGCTTAACTTGAGCGATGCGCGGCTTTCCGAGCGCTTCCAAATAACCACGTGAATCGCTGATTTCACGAATCGTAAAGGAGACGACGGTCAGCCCCATATTGGATAAGTCTTGCGCGGTGACCTCAGCCACCTTTTGGGCAAAGGCTTCGTGGCCGGCGTAGATCTCTTCAACCGTCAAAGTGCCCAAGATGGCGCGAAGATGGCCGGCCATCATTTGGTAGGCGATCTGCTTGATCTCATCCAGCGATTTCGATAAAAACTGCTCGGCCGCCGTGCGAATCGAGACGTCATCACCATTCACCTTTATCTGGGCAACGCCATCCACCTTGATCGGCACGCCGAGCCGGGTATAAAACTCCGGAGTCTGGATGTCAAGCGTAACCAGCTCCAGCGACATCACCTCAACCCGCTCCTTTAACGGGTTGACCAGCGTGCCGCCACCCTTCACGACCCGGAAGCCGAGCCGCTTGCGATTACCGCGCTCGTCCTCCACCACTTCACCGCTGCCGCCGGAAATGATCAGCACTTCATTTGGACCGACGCGGCGGTAGAGTGAGCTGTAGATGATAATGTACGCCACGACCAGAAATACAAAAGCTCCCACCCCAGCCAGGAGCAATTCGAGGGGACCCATGCCAAACATTCGAGCTCCTCCCTGCTTTAGTTGATTGTTTCCTCTATATCAACTCCGCAACGTTACAGCCAAATCGTTGAATATTTAGGTAATAATTGACCGTTACAGCGCACGGGTCACTTCCGCGATGCCATCCCTCAGCCGTCGAATGCGAACCGGCGTGCCCGGCGGGATGGTCTCCTCCTCTTCGGCGATGGCAATAAAGGTGCATCGGGTGCCGGCCACCACGCAGCCGATCGTTCCGTTTTGAGTGTGGCCAATGGAAGTCAACGTCGTCGCATTCATTCCCACCGCGTCTTCCGCCTGAAAATCGCTCGAAATGGAGGCTTGTCCGAAAAATCGGCTTACGGTCAAAAATGATCCGACGGCCATCGCCATGGAGCCGACCACCGCGCAAAGCACGCTGCCAATTGCATCGGCATGCAGGCTTTGGCCGACAAGACCAAAAATCCCAAACCCAAGCAGCCAGGCCGAAATGGTCATTGGTGACAGCCACGACAACCCCATTAAATTTTCATGCGTATTTTGAGAACCGGTGTGGCCGGTGGTGTGTGCAAGCGAATGACCGGCGTGAAGGTGAAAGCCGGCTCCATGGCCGAAGTGACCGACGTGCGTGAATCCCCCCATCAGGATCGAGGCGATCGTATAAAAAGCTCCGATGGCGGCTAAACCGGTGAAGACGAGGCCAAGTGCGTTGATCTGCATCATTGCTCTCCATAATGGCGATCTCCGCTCATCGCGTCCGGGATGTGTCTTTAGGATGACTTGTATACATTATATCCCGTTGATGAAAACTGTCAAGGGTATGAGTTCAGTTCTGCGGGAATCATACTCGATTACACAACCCACCCCATCCCTCCCCCTCATAAGGCGAGGGAGGATTGATTATCCGTGTGCGAGTTCCTTCCCCCTCTCATGGGGAAGGCTAGGATGGGGGTGACGTTCCGGTCACCGAACACAATTCTCGCAAAACCGAACGGTTACTCAAGGGCACTTTCGCGTTTCGCGATAAACGGATATGGTCGAGAAACGATTGTAACCTGCATGACCGTAAAATCTGATAAGGCTGATTCAATAGCGGCAAGGATTTCGGGTACATTTTGGGAGGGAGTCGGCCGCACCCGTAAATTTAGCAATGCTACCTGTATTTTCACGATTTTGGGGTATTCATATTTATTATTCAAGTATCGTTAATCTTCCGGAGTAGCCGCTTACGACGGGCCAACAGAGGCCGTCATCCCCCAGCAGAGTGGAAAATGAAATATTTTGGTAATTGGTGAGGCTACCTGTGCGTGATTATGGTTTGCCTGATAGGGGGAGATTTGCCTGCCTCCCTGGAAACATCATTCCGATTAAATTAGAAAAGGAAGCTACTTCATGGCCAATCAAGCTGAACATAGCCGACGTTCGTTCTTAAAGCGGGTCGTCGAGTTCGCCTACGGAATCGTGGGGCTGTTCGTTGCGATACCTGCCGCCGTTACCGCGCTGGCGCCCGCTGCAACCCGCCGAAAATTTATCTGGATTGCAGTCGCTAAACTTACTGACTTGCCGGATGGACAAACAACTCGGGTTGTTATCGCCGACAAAAATCCACAGGGATGGTATACCGTTCCTCGAGAAAAGGTTATCTTCGTCAAGCGAAACGGTAATCGCTTTACCGTATTCAGCAGTACCTGCAGTCATCTCGGCTGCAATGTGAACTGGTACCCGGCGATCAATGAGTTCATCTGTCCCTGTCACGGTGGCGTCTACAATGCGGATGGGAAAAACATCGCCGGCCCCCCACCCCTCCCCCTTACCCGACTGCAAAACCGGATTAAAAATAACACTTTAATGGTTGCGGTGAGTTAAGATGGCAGCCATTAAGGATCCACAAGAAGAAAATGTCTCGTTGCGCCAAACCGTTGCACAGTGGTTGGAAGAGCGGATCGGTGCCTCACACTTCATTAAAGAAAACCTGGACGAACCGATGCCGGTCGGTGTCGGCTGGCTCTATACGTTGGGGTCTTGTCTGCTGACGGTGCTGATCGTCCAGATGATCACGGGCATCATTTTGGCGCTCTATTATGCCCCCACCCCGGATCACGCTTATGACAGCGTTTACTACATTACGCAGCACGTGTTGCTGGGCGGTATCGTGAGGGGCATCCACCACTATGGCGCCAGCGTCATCATCATTATTATGGGGCTTCACGTGCTGCGTTCGTTCTACACCGGCGCTTACAAGAAACCCCGTGAGCTGACCTGGATGATCGGCGTACTGATTATGGCGGTCATTTTCGGGTTTGCGTTCACCGGCTATCTGCTCCCCTGGGATATGAAAGCCTACTGGGCGACGGTGGTAGGCACCCACATTGCGGGGACGATGCCATTTATCGGGAAATACCTGGAGCGCGCGCTAGACGGCGGCCGCAGCGTCGGCGCGCTTACCCTGACACGGTTTTATGCCATACACGTGCTGGTTTTGCCGGCTCTGTTGATCGCGCTGACCGCCGCCCACCTTTACATGGTCCGACATCACCATATTGCCGGGCCGCCCACCGTCCGTGAGGGCCAACGTAAACCGTTCTATCCCGATCAAGTGGCAAAGGATGCGATTGTAGCACTGTTGGTCATCGGCATTTTACTTGGGTTCGCCGCCTTTGTGAAAGTTAAATTGGATGCGGTAGCCGATCCGGCCAACGCCACCTTCCGGCCAACTCCGGAATGGTACTACATGTCACTATATCAATTTCTAAAATACCTTCCCAGCGGTTATGAGATCATCGGGACGCTGATCGTGCCCGGCGTGATTGGTCTAGCGCTATTCCTGCTTCCATGGCTGGATCGTGGTCCGAGCCGAATGCCGAAGGATCGAAAGGCGGTGCTCGGGATCGGCACCGCGATCGTCATTGCGGTCGGCGTTCTCACCTACCTTGGGATGACCTCCATATCACCGGCCGCTCAGCATGGCGTTACTTTGGCGAACGCCTCCCCGCTGGCGCAAAAAGGTGAACAGCTCTACAACCAGAGTGGATGTAGTAGCTGCCATATGATCAACGGTCAAGGCGCAACGGTCGGCCCGGATCTTTCTAACGAAGGTAAGAAAGGTCGTTCGCTGCAGTGGCAGATTCAACACTTGATGAATCCGCCGTCGGTATCTCCCGGTTCGATCATGCCATCGTTCCAAAAGCTGGGACCGGATAACATTAAGGCGTTGGCGACCTTCGTAAACAGCCTTGGCGTCAAGGGTGGCGCAGCACCACCGGCTGCCGCTCCAACTGCACCACCGGCCGCGCCGACGCCGGCGCCGGCAATTAAGCCCGCCACGACATCGGCTAAACCGACGCCTTCGTCCATTACTCCGTCGGCAAAGAAGGCTCCAAGCGCCTCAACAACCGCACCGGGAAAGCCGAAAGCTAAATCAGTTGCTAAATCGATCGCGTCAATTGGAAATGTACAGGCGGGAGCGAAGGTCTTCGCTGAGAGCGGATGCTCAAGCTGTCATATGATTGACGGAAAGGGCGGTACTTTTGGTCCTAACCTGACCAAAGAAGGCACTCATGGGCGTAGTATGAGCTGGCAAATCGCTCACTTGATGGATCCTCAATCCAAATCACCCGGTTCGATCATGCCGTCGTTCAAGAAATTGGGGTCTAAAAAGATACACGATTTGGCCACGTTCCTCAACAGCCTCGGATCAAAATAAGATAGCGGGCCGCCGAAAAAAAAGATAGGAAGCGAGTGCGAGGGCGCCGGTTTTCATGCCGGCGCCCCCTATTTTTTTGCATCTTGAAATGTGCGCAGGATCATATCTTTTGATGGACACAAGTGGGATATAATAATGGTGGTGAATAAGTCGCCTATCGAGTATGCGATCATACATTTCGAGATATCCATTGGGTAGGTTTGGCGAGAGGCACACTGGTCCGATATGCTCGGTAGAACGTGATACCACAACTTAGTAAATCAGACAGGCGACAACTGTCTTGATCATAAATTGGTTAATGCGAAAAGAGCTCGGATGGGTTGAGAGATAAAATGAGTTGATATCACACTATCAAAGTGTCGTTTATACCAAGCTTTTCGCGTTTGACCGATAAAAATTGGAGGTATCACAATGAAACTCGGAAGTAGCCGGTTAACCATACTACTGTCGGTCGCTGCATTACCGGTGCTCTTAGTGGCTTGCTCCCGCTCTGCGAACGAGAAACAGGCGGCAAATGTTCAATCCGTACCCGCTGCTGCGTCCCTAACGACGGCCACTCCTCAACCAGCCGATTTGAATTCGACCCAACCATCCAAGCAGGCTAGCCGCATCCGCAAGGGTGCCCTGCTTTACGCTGAATCCGGTTGTACAAATTGCCACTTTATTGGAGATAAGGGCGGCAGTATCGGAACGAATCTCAACAACGAGGGAACGCGGGGCCATAACCTTGGCTGGCAAATCGCGCACCTGGAAAATCCACAATCCAAAGTTCCCGGCTCCAAAATGCCGTCCTATCAAAGCCTGGGCTTGCATAAGTTGCGGGATATCGCCCTTTATCTCAACAGTTTGGGCGTCAAGGGCTCCCATTTGTCCGCTTCACTCCCGCCCGTACTATCCCCGGCCCAATCGGCGGCTGCGGTCGTTAAGCTGGGCGCACGGCTGTATGCGGCTAACGCCTGCGCAAACTGCCACAAGCTCGATGGCCAGGGCGGCATTTCGGCGCCGGATCTGACCAACGAAGCTCAACGAGGACGCAGTATCAAGTGGCTGGTGCATCTTTTTATGCATCCGCAGACGAATACACCGGGATCCACGATGCCGTCATTTAACTCAATAGGAACGGTGAACCTAAGGACCCTGGCGCTGTACATGAATACGCTGGGCGTTAAAAAGCATGCTTCGGCTCCCAATACTCAAGTTAAATAGAGGGTTCAGTCACAGCAGAACTGGCCCATCTACATGGTTGTTGAAAAATATCATAAGCCCACCTGATCGTCATTCCGGGGCTGCAAAAACTGAACCTGGCAATCGGAACCTATCAGCTCGGACCGGATTCCCGCTTTCGCGGGAATGACGAAGTGGCGGGTTATGCGGGTTTTTCAACCAACATTTAAGTGATAAGAAACCGGTTTTGCTTGAGCCGTTGCAACGCTATCCGACCATAGAAAGCGATGGAAGGAAGGTGGGGCCACTGCCTCTAGCAAGCGCGCTGCGCCTTTGAACGGCTACTTTTTGTAACCGATCAGTTTGAGGTAGATCGAGATGACCCGGCGGACATAGCCTTCCGTCTCTCTGTAGGGCGGTATGCCGCCGTACTTCTTCACCGCGCCGGCGCCCGCGTTGTAGGCCGCAACCGCTTTGATGATCTGTCCCCAAGTGGTGCCATGGGGCAACTGGCGGAAAATATCCAGCTTACCACGCAACAGATCTATCATCCCTTTTATGTTCTCGATCGGATCGTACGGATTGGTAAGGTGAAGGGCCTTCGCCTCAAACGGCATCAATTGTCCCAATCCCATCGCGCCCTTATACGAGGTCGAATCGGGGTGAAAGTCGCTTTCGGCGATGATCATCGCCACCACCAGCCGAGGATCCACTCGGAACCGCTCTGAAAAATGGAGTAGGCTGACCGTTATGGATTGCAGCTCAGCCGCGCTCAGATGGGGATTGATATGAGCGATATAAGCAAAGTAGTACGGATAGATCGCTTGCGCCTCCGGCGTTAGGTAGGTTCGAACAAAAGTCGACAGTTGAGATGAGTTTGGTAGGACTGGAATCCCCTCGCTCCGTGAAGGCAGATCGGTCGTGCGCCGCGCTGCCAGTGATCGTGAATAGACCAGCGACTTTTGAGGGTGTTTTTTTACCTCGATCGCTTTCAGCTCATCTTCATAGGTTGCGGCCAGTACATCGAGGCCGGAACTGGCGCCGATCGTGTTAGGATCTGTGTTGGTGTTTAAATGGACCAAAAATCTCATACGGATTCCGGTATTCGAATCGAGAAAACGGCTTTCACTAAGGGGAGCGTTCATTGTGAGCGTCCGCTTATCGGGAAGCGTGATCATTATGAGGGTGGTCCCATTTTGCTGTTGAACACAGCCGGTGAGGGTGCCGGTTATCTCGAACGGAGTATTGGCAAACCGGCCGGCGTCGCTTTCAGCTCGTTCGATGGTGAGATACGGGTTGTAATGGTCTTCTTTCCGGATCTTTAGGTAGCTCTCCACCGTGCTGCCGGTTGCGGTGGCATTCAATCCTACCAAAAGCGTGAGCGCTGCAATTGTGACTAGTAGCCGGTGTTGGTTTTTCATACCGGTATCTTCCCTAGTTCGATGTTAGAGTGAAGAGATGATAGGCAGTCTAATCGTTGAGGACAAAAGCGCCTGGCGGAGAGACCGGGATTCGAACCCGGGGTGAGGGCTATACACCCCCACAACCGCTTAGCAGGCGGCCGCTTTCGTCCACTCAGCCATCTCTCCGATCGATGGTCTATTGTATCATACTCCGTTTTCAAAATGCAAATTGCACCGGCCGAATTAATCCTTGAAGCGATATTTGAGGATGGTCCAAATTGCGACGAGCCCATCGCGCCAGCCTATTTTTTTGCCCTCGTTGTAATCGCGACCGCTGTATGAAATCGGCACCTCGTAGACACGGCATCGCTTTTTTGCCACCTTGGCCGTTATTTCCGGCTCAAAATCAAACCGGTCGGAGCGGATATGGATGCTTTTAATGACTTCGGAGCGGAAAACCTTGTAGCAGACCTCCATATCGGTTAAATTGAGGTTGGTCAGCAGGTTCGAGAGGGTTGTCAGGAAGCGGTTTGCCATGTAGTGCCAGAAAAAGAGCACCCGGTGCGGCCCTCCCAAAAAGCGCGAGCCGTACACCACGTCGGCACGGCCGTCCAGCATCGGCTTTAACAGGGTATGATACTCGTTGGGATCGTACTCCAGATCGGCATCCTGAATAATTATGTAATCACCGGTCGCTTTCTCGATGGCGGTGCGTACGGCGGCGCCCTTTCCAGCATTATGCTCATGGTAGTAGATGTGCACATCAGGGTAGCGTCCCTCGATCTCTTGCTTCAACAGCTCACGGGTACCGTCGGTTGAGCCGTCATCCACCACCACAATTTCCTTATTGATGACTACCGCCATCACCCGATCCAAGATCGTTTTAATGGTCTCAATTTCATTGTAGACCGGTATCAGCACCGATAACGTGTACTCGGTGCCTTCTAGTCGGCCGTCCTTTATAACGGGGTGACGGCTCTCGGCCAAATTCGTTACATCGTTCATGGTGATACCGCCTCCATCGGTCGAGGCGCCGGCTCGGCGCGATGGGCTGCGAATCTCATTCTTTTCCTACCCACGAATGCCCAGTAAAGGCCGTAGGCGGTTAGTGGAAGCAGACTGGGATAAACCGGCATCGAGTAGCGGGCGAAAGATAAAATCAGCGCGTAAATTCCATTGAAATAAAGAACCAGGGAAACAACCGGCTCAACCGGTATTTGTTGCCGGCGCGCGGCCATTATGCCGTACCAGCCAAATCCGAGGCAGAACAGCGCGATACAGCCGACTATGATGGACTTCTTCGGTGTCTCCACAACGTACCAAAACGTAAATATCTGAATGAACTCTTTCCATAAAAACCAGAGCGGGTGCTTCATGACCAGTTCCAGCGCAATGTGGTTTTCAAGCAGCTCTTTCTTGAGCTCCATCTTTAGGTTCATCGGAACCAGCACGTAACGGCCGTTTTTTCTGGCAATAAACTCCATCCCGTGCTTTTTCAGCAGGCCGTTCTCGAACATGTTGGCTTGCCAATCCCAGTTGCCGTGGCCGAACGGCGTTTGCAGGAATACGAATTTTGGCTCCACGTTGATAAAGCTACGAATAAATTCGCCGGAGGCATTGCTGCTGATGCCATGAAATTCACCGTGGGTTACGATCTCATTGCGGATAAACCAAGGTGATATCGTAAGCCCAAGTCCGATTAATAGTGCAATGATAATTTTGCGTACTGAAGAGGAACCCCACTCCGATTTATTGTGTTTCCAGTTCCACCAGAGCAGCCCGATAAATACGAAGGGATAGAACAGGGCAACCGCTTTGGTCAGCGAGGCCAAACCGGTTGCAATTCCCAGTAAGCATCCCCATAATACACTTTTGTCTTGATAGCATCTCACTGCGGTGTAGGTCATCGCCGTGATGAGCAGGGTCATCGTCGCCTCCACCTCAATCTCAGGTACGTATCGCAACACCACAGGGGTAATCGAACAGAGCAGTCCGGCCAGCATTGCGGTCGGGTACCCAAAGAGCCGCTTCGCTATGGCGTAGGCGAGGAGGCACGTTAGGCCGTTGAACAGGCATTGCAGCAAAAACACCGGGAGATAGCTGGACTGATTACGATAGCCGAAAATTTCAAACACTAAAGCGACGATTCCCGGATAGAGCGGCCCGCGGCGGATGGTGGGGCCATCGCCCAGGCTGAAACCTTTACCCTCATAGAGGTTAATGCCGATCTGACCAAAATGGTTGAGATCCAACACCTGATGAATGGTTTGCTGATGGGGGTAGATGACGAATGTAAATAAAAGGGCAGTAAGTAAACCCACACAGAAGACCACTACTGCCGCAAAACGCTCTCGACCACGGCTGGGAGTGCTCAATACTAAACTCCTCCAGTCATCAAGACGGTTGAGTGGACCGGTCTGATTCATCGGATGGTTGCACACGTCTTTTAGATGGATGCCACCATCGATACCGGATCAGTGTCCAAAACGCTTGAACCCCATCGTTCCAGCGTATCTTTTTCCCGGCCGCATAAGATCGGGCTTCATAGTGGATCGGAATCTCGTCAATGTGGTATCCGGATCGCAGGACTTTTGCCGTCACTTCGGGGCAAAACTCGAAGCGTTGGCAGATCAGTGGAACTGATTTGAGGAGGTCGGTTCTGAACATTTTATAGCATGTAGCCTCGTCAGTCATTTTAGTCCCATAAAGTAGGCGAACCAGCAATGCGAGCAGCCGATTTACGACATAATTCGGCCATGCCATTTTGGGACGACCATTGATGAATCGGCTGCCGTAAAGCGCGTCGCAGTCGTGCTCGACCATATAGCTCATCATCGCCACGAAATCATTGGGATCATACTCCATATCGCCGTCCTGAATTACGGAGAATTGGCCGGTTGCATGTTGAATTACGGTTCGAATCGCCGAACCTTTTCCCTGATTGTGGGTGTGAAAAAAAACCTTGACGTATTGATAGTGACCGACGACTTTGTCTCGCAGGACGTCGGTTGTGCCGTCGGAGCTTCCGTCATCGGCAACGAGAATTTCCATATCAATCGGGACGCGTTGAAGTCTTTCGATCAGCGGTAGTATCGTGTTCCGCTCATTGTAAACCGGAACCAACACGCTCAGCTTGCCGGCCGGCACCGTCGAGTTTGAACGTTTCTGGTCGTCAGACCCCATTGAGAGTGACATTCCCTGGTACTGTGTTGCCTCCACGGTAAAATGACCTCGTACCGCCTTCAGCATGACTTCCCACTTAAAGTATGCCATATTCGGCGAAAAGTCTCATAAAGGCAGTAAATTTCAGGGTATGGTGAGAAAGCGGCGTGCCAGGTTAACTCCTAGACCCGTCACGCCGCCGAAATGGCCAACCAGATTCCGCGATTGAATTGAAATGATTAATGGGCACCCCGACTGGAGATGACAGCCGGGATCGTTTGCACGATGATACTGATATCGCGCCAGAAGCTCATCGCTTCAATGTATATTAAATCGAGCTCGACCCAACGCTCGAATGGGATATTGCTACGACCTTGAACCTGCCAAAGACAGGTTAATCCCGGTTTCACCGCCAGGCGTCCGAATTGATGGGGAAGGTAGCTTTCGACCTCTGATGGAATCGGAGGTCGAGGCCCCACCACCGACATCTCTCCTTTTAACACATTGAAGAACTGGGGCAACTCGTCGAGGCTGAATTTCCGGAGCCATTTCCCAAGCCAAGTCACCCTTGGATCATTCCGAATTTTAAAAACGGGGCCGGATACCTCATTTTTCGACATAATCTCATCGCGTTTTTGTTCGGCGCCATCGCACATCGAGCGAAATTTATAAACCCAAAATCGGCGGCCGCCTCGTCCTACTCGAATCTGCCGAAAGAGCACCGGACCTGGTGAGGTCAACTTTATCAGTATCGAAATGATCAGCATCGGAATCGCACAGGCGATCAGCGCGAAAACCGAGATGACGACATCGGTGATTCGCTTCGCGGCTTGATAAGGGACGGCCTTAACCCTTATCCGGGGGTCAACGTAGCTATTTGAAAATGGGTTTACAAATTGATCAACCGCTACGTGCTGGTAACCATATTGCAAAACCCAAGAGTTATCGGAGTCATTCATTATCGCCATCTGCTTGCTCCTTCACTACTCGTGGATTGCCGACTTTAACCTTATTGGTGTAACTAACCGCCAGCTTTACCCTAATAATCGAGACATCTAACGCAACGATACTTCTGTTGAAGTGAATTCGCCTTTATCGATTATGGTAACTGCAAGTTCCGTGCCAATTGGGGTGGAAAATGAAGGATTACCGAAATATTTGGTTATTTGGTAGGGTTTTGATTACGGTTGATGGATAGGCCGATTCGGTAAACGAGCGATCGACTGACTGCGAGCTGTGCGGAGACGCGATTTACCGCATCTCGAAGGGTCATTCCAGCCTGTAGCTGCTCTTGGATCAGTCGGCTGATTAGCACTGGGTCCGCTTCGGTTGATTTTTGATTTAAATCGGGTGGAGCGATCACGATGGTAAGTTCGCCCTTCGGCGGGGTGGCTGAGAGCTTCGCTTTGGCATCCTTGATTGTTCCGCTGAATATCTCTTCATGATACTTGGTTAGTTCCCGCGCAATAATCGCCTGGCGGCCAGGAAGCACCTTGTCCAACTCGTCCAGCGTGCTGAGAATCCGCTCTGCCGACTCAAACAGGACGATCGCCCGCCTTTCGTTTGCCAGCTCGGAAAAGAACTCTCGGCGGTCGCTGCGACCTCTGGGTGGGAAGCCGTCAAATGCAAACCGAGTCCAGTTTACATTGGATACGCTTAATGCGGCAATGATGGAGGATACACCCGGGATTGGCGAAATCGGCACCCCGGCGCAAATCGCTGATTTGATTAGCTCGGCGCCCGGATCGCTGAGTCCCGGTGTACCGGCGTCGGTCACCAGTGCAATGCGGCGCCCTTCTCGAAGCAGGTCACACAGGCGATCAACTTTTGACCGAGAAGAATGCTTATGGTAAGAGACGAGGGGCGTGTGGATGTCGTAGTGACTGAGCAGCTTGCGGGTGACGCGGGTGTCTTCCGCCGCGATGAGATCGGCCTCGCGAAGCATCCGCAGAGCACGTAGAGTAATGTCTTCCAGGTTCCCGATTGGAGTAGCCACCACCCATAGCATACCGCTTTCGTTTGCAGGCGGCGGCTTGGCGGGGATGGCAGGTTTGATTAAGAACGACATCGGTTCATTCAAATCTACCCTTCGATGCACGAAAATCCGGCTTTACCCCGACCCGGTTTGACCGGCCCTAATCCTCCCTGTTGCCTCTAAGTTGATTGAGCGGTGAACCGCTGAAATTGGAGGGTTACTCCTCGTCGGATGAAAGGACGCCATGGTCGGTATCGGTCAGCACCGGTTTGCCGATTCGCTCCTGCCGGTATCGAAGGGTTATCGGCACGATATCATGCCCGCTGATGTCGGCGTAGTTTTCCCAGCGCTCCATTAGTTCTTGTCGCTCACGGGGTGAGAGCCGCGTTCCCTGTTTCGATGCACGCATCGGATAGTCGGTTCTTTTCATCTTCCCAACTCCTTCCGCACTGCGTTCGCCGTCGCAACATCAGCTTAGGTGGATGTTGAAAAATATGGTAGTACTCCTACACTCGCCATTCAGGGGTCGCGAAGCTGGACCCGAAAGATTGAGCATCAGCATCCCCGCCAGCCGGTATGCATAGGATTGGATTCCCACTTACACGTGAATGACGAAGCAGTGGGTTCCAGCGACTTTTTCAATAACCTCTTAGGGTGACAACCGTATTATCGGCATAAATGCTTCTCACTCGCCGGAGAATCCGCTCTCCCAACTGGTGTCCCACATCTATCAGTATACTGGATACTAGTAAAAATAATGAGAAGATTGCCCATCCTCTATGGTTGCAGTTTGCCTATCTGAAAAGGTGAAATGGAATTCCTGGCGGCGGTTCCTCACAACCTCCTGTCATTAGACAATACGTTTAGGGTTGATGGGAAGTTCTCCCAACTCCGATCTAACGGGCGCTTCAGGAACAATTACTTTTGATGTGATTTGGGTGCAGCGCCGCTTGATGGAACGGCCCAAACACCGATCGCAACTTCACGTCCGATTGAAACCGATCTGCCCTCCGGTAGTACCTCCAATGACATCATATCCCCAAAGGGGGTGCATTCCTTTAAGTAAACCTGAACACCGGGAAGCAGGCCCAAGTTTTTTAAGTAAGATAGGTAATCTTCCCTCTCGTTGGTAATTTTCAATATGGTGTAGGTCTGACCCATCATACTCTCCCAGAGCGATTGAGAGCCATCGTCTTCGCTTTCATCAATCGGATTCCCGTGCGGGCACGTTCTTGGGTTGCCCAATGCAACTGACATGCGGCCGGCTACATCGGCGGAGATGTAGTGCTCCAACTTGCAGGCAAGGTCGTGCACACCATCCCAAGGCAGTCCGATAAAATCGACCAGCAGCCTTTCAATCAAGCGGTGCCGGCGCAACAGCTCAATCGCTAAAGCCTCGCCTTTAGGAGTGCACTTGACCCCATGGTATGGGGTATGCTCAACCAGCTTCAAGCCGTTGAGCTTTTTGAGCATCGTGGTGACAGAAGCCGGGGCGACATTCATGTATCGCGAAATCTCACCGGTACCCACCGCATCGTACTCTTTCTCCAGTCGGTATATTCCCTCCACATACTCCTCAATGCTTTCACTTAAATAGGTTTTTTCGCGACTGCGAGCGTTTTTGGGACGGCATGATGCCGGCACTCTCAATCCTACATCTCTTTTCACCGAGCTGTCACCTCCTAAGAACTATTCAACAAGCCATAATTGTAGCATAACTAAATACTACTCGTCCAGTTAAAAACGGGGATATTTTAGCATGGGCTAAAAGGCCATGTGATAAATGCGATCATTCCAGTATTTTAATGGGCTAGTAATGCCGGTCAAAATGCCGATACTTAATTAGAAAACTCGGTTCGCTTCGTTTTTACCGGTGTTGGTATAGGGGGCTAGTTAGTCATGATAACTGAAACGATGAAGATGATTGTTGATCCACTGGTTGGGCTCTCCGAGCGACCCAAGCTGCGCCGTCAGGTAAATGTTGGTTGGACAGGGGGCGAGACCGACAACTTGTCTACGCTGGTGGATACCCTGTCACCCGTGACGACGGTCTATCTGATGCGCATCCCAACACCGGCCATTGACATATCGGTCTGTCACCGAGCGATCATCTCTTCCATAGAGGCTATCTTGCCGGAGCCTTGCGACCTCACTGTGGTCGTTTTATCCCCAACCTCTTCCGCCATCGTTTTGTCTCCGATTGGTGGCCAGCAATTAAATCCGCTGCAAGTCAGAGCGATCCTTGATCGCCTACACAGTGTTTTACAAGAGGTCCTTTCACCATATGATCTATCTCCATCAGTTATGAAATCGGCTGCCATTCTGCCACTGGCATATGTGCCGTCGGTCGACGTGATGCAGGATCACCTCTCCGCACTGAACGAAATGTTGGAAACCATCGTCAACAAGCGGCTGGCTGCCCGATTTCAGCCCATTGTCAACATCAGCCGGGGAGATGTATTCGGGTACGAAGCGTTGATTCGAGGTCCGCAAGGAACGGTGTTGCGGCGGCCGAGCGCCCTTTTTCGGGTGGCGGATGAAGCGCGCCTTGTTTCATGGCTGGATGTTGCCTGCCAGGAGCAATGCTTTGCCACCGCGGCCGCAAAGGGCATTCAAAATCATCTGTTCGTAAATATGGACGCGGAAGGGTTAGCCTATCTGCACTTGTACGAAATCAGCCTACAGGAAAGAGCTGAATTTTATGGATTGCGACCCGAGATGATCACCATGGAAATCACCGAGCGCCAGGCGATCGAGGAATTTCCACGTCTCATTCAATTTATCAGGCACATCCGCGGGCAGGGCTTCAAGATCGCAATTGACGATGCCGGTACCGGATATAGCAGCCTGCAGGCCATCGCGGTGCTTCAGCCCGATTTCATAAAGATTGACCATTCTTTGGTCGCCGACATAGATCGAGATGGGACCCGGCGCGCCTTATTGGCCACTCTCACCAAGTACGCTCGGCATATCGGCACTCAGGTCATCGCCGAGGGAATCGAAACGCGCAATGAGCTCGATGTCCTTATTCAAATGGGAATTGATCTGGCGCAGGGATTTCTACTGGGTAAGCCCGCCGATCGCTTGATTCACGTACGGCCATCGATTCGCGAGTACATTTCAGAGAGGGTGGAGCATCGGCGGTTGGTGGCCAGCGGCCGCTCATACCCGGTAGAACGAATTGCCCGCTCCGGCTTTACCCTGCCCCCCACCGCTACCATCGCTGAAGCTGCTGAGCGGTTACGAAAAAACATCCATCTCGATAATATCGTGGTCGTTCAGGGGACGCAAACGCTCGGTGTGATTAGCCGCACCGATTTTTATCGCCATCTCGACGATCACAAGTACAGCGACGAATTTTATGCGCGTTCCATCACCGGCGTAATGGAACGCCGGCCGGTAATCATCGAATTCGATACCCCGATTGAAGAAGCCGCCTCTTACGTAACCTTCCGGCCGGAAGCGCATTTCGATGGCTGGGTTGTTTTAACCCGAAAAGGGGATTATGCCGGTGTGGTCCCAATTCGGAAGCTGATTGAGGCGGTAACCACCATGCAGATCAATCAGGCGAAATATGCAAACCCGCTTACCGAGTTGGCGGGCCGCGTTGCGCTGGAGCAAGAGACGAACGAGCGGATTGAGAAGCACCTACCGTTAACGATCATCTATGCGGACCTCGACAACTTCAAGCCCTACAATGACCAGCATGGGTTTACGGCCGGGGATGAGGTGATCATGGCGACCGCCAATGCCCTCGAAACCGCACTCACATCGTATGGAGGTCCCGGTGATCTGCTGGGACATATCGGGGGCGACGACTTCGTCATCTTGACTTCACCGGAGTGCGCGGAGCCCTTCGCCCGAGAGGCTATCAAACTGTTCAGCACAACCATCGCCAAGTTTTACACGGTCGATGAGCTTCAGAACGGCTTTGTGACCTCGGTGGATCGCCAAGGGATTACGCGAACTTTTCCCCTGATCACTATCTCGCTGGCCGGCGTAAACACGCTGGACAGAAATATTACCAGCTTCGTGCATGCCAGCGATGTACTGGCCGAAGTGAAAACAAAAGCGAAGGCGACTGCCGGAAACGTTTTCATTCTGGATCGCCGCCGGGCTTAGCGTCGAAGCAGAAGGAATAATACAATTAGGAACTGAATGGACTGCGCCCCTAAAATGAGACACTAAGTTAACGAATGGTATCCTTTACGAAAGGAGACATTCATGACACTTAGACGGCGTCGGTTTTCAAGGGACTTCAAGGTCCAAATACTCCGCGAGATCGAAGCGGGCAAAACGCCCGCTCAGGCCGTCCGAGAGCACCAG